>NZ_VDAF01000040.1:0-22647 GCF_019584525.1 Enterobacter sp. EC_50
AATGTTTTATAACAGTAAGCGTCGGCATGGTTCGAGCGAGCAGATGCCACCGGCTGAATATGAAAACCTATATTATCAACGGCTCAGAAGTGTCTAGATTATCCGTGGCGATTCAACCCTCATATTCTATTAGTCTCGTTTTTATGTCCATTAAATAAATACCTTATGATAATTTTTATAAGGTATTTATATGGAAGCATGGCAATACAACGAAGATTGGAGCGAAGAAGAATTAACTAACGGTAGTTATGTAGGTTTCGTGTACTTGTTCCAATTTGAAGATAATACAAGCTACATAGGTAGTAAACAGATGTACAAGAGAGTTAAGGACATTAAGAAACTAAAAGATAATTCTGTAGAAAACGGATGGCGTGAGTACAGTTCAAGTTCAAAAATAGTTAATTCCAAGATTGAAGAAGGATTAAATTTTACTCGTACTATCTTGTGGGCTTTCCCTTCGATGAAAGAAACACTTTTTGTAGAAACAGCATTAATCATTAATGAAGGACTAAAAACGGGAAATCTAAACCTTGCTGTAATGCATAAGGCGAGATTACCGAGCGGTAAAGATGCGGTACGTATCCGTGGAATCCTTCAATCATTATATGAAATACTAAATTAAGGAATAGATATGGCTTGGAGAAACAGCAATAGCCCTAATGATATGAAGCGATTCATAAACGGGAATAGCCCAAAGATAGGACAAGAATTTAAAAAAGAATTAAGTAGCCGTATGCGTATAGTTGCACAGCACATTCAAAGGAAGATTGATAGTGATGTAGTAGGTGGTGGTGTCGCGTTTACTGGACAGAGTATGTACTTTAACTTTAGAAAGATAAGTGAGTTCAAGTCAGTTAACCAGATCATCTTACTACCTAATCAAGCATCATATCTAAAGTACGTTCTTGATCCGACATATAAGAATGCTAATGAAGGGAAGATCATACCGTATCAGAATGCTAAGTTAACTAAGCAAGGTAACATTACACAACTACGTTCAAGAACCAAGAGTGATAAATACAAAAAGGTGAAGATTAGGAACGGTAACACGTACTTAATCGACACTACCAAGAAATCCTCTAAACGTAATCCTAAACTGGCTCGTGAACAAAGGGTGATTGGTTATTATGGTTCCGTTGGTAGAAAACCATTGTTTGATTTCTATGATGAAACCGAAAAGCAAGTAATAGAACAATTAAGAACATTACGCGGTACGTTTGATTACCGTTGGAGGAAGTAAGATGGATAACTTAGAAAATTTCCCATGTTATGATCATTCTGTACTAACAGATTTTTCTTTTCAGACAATACAACCTGTAAGTGTTACCTTACCATATGATAAAGCACTATCTGGTAGTAAGCTCATAAAGAAGAAAGTAGATAAAACAAAAGGTGATTTAGTCGTATACAGTTTTCATCATCATACAACACCGAAAGTAGATGAGGATGATGTATTGATGGTTGAACTACTAAAAGAACAAGTAGAAGTGAAGGTACTATTATCTTACAACCACATCTTTAAAGGTCTTCGCGTAGTTTCTTGTGTTTGCCAAATACAATAAGGACTAATTATGATTGGTGTAATACTAGAACTACTATCAAAGGGTATGGATTTTTTCATTAAGAGAAAAACTATTCAATCAGATGTAGAAAAAACAAATGCCGAAGGGCAGATAGAAACTAACAAAGAAGAGATTGAAAAGGTATCATTCCATTGGCGTAATGCTCTTGGCTTTGTGATCACCTTAATCATTCTCTATAACTGGATCATAGTACCAGTACTTGATGGCTTTGGTATTGTGGTTATCCAAGTACCATTGGGACAACTACTCCAAGTAATATTGATTATGGTTGGTGGAAGCTAAGAAAGCCCCACAAGGGGCTTTCTTACATTGTTATTCTTTTGGTGGGGTATAAGAGAATGCACTTACGAATCGTTTATTTAACGCCCTATAATCAGCAGAACATTTTTTTACTATTTTTTCAAATTCGTCTTTAGATTCTATCCAGGTTTTTTTTCTAATGATACGACTCGTATGACCATCGATATCTAGATTAGAAAGCTTTTCTTCAATAAGTTCTCTTGCGTCCTCTAACACTCTTAAATATTCAATGTACTCTTCTTGATAGTTGCACTTCATATCCCACGAGCTTAAGCTGAAAATTGAAACTAATAATTCAACAGCTTTTTTTCTAACACTAGAGCATTGTACTAATAAATTACTATGTTCAACTTCCAGAGCTTTTTGGAATTCTTTGTTTAGCTCAGAACCATCCATGTAATTCAAGGCGAAATTCTTATAATTTGATTGTAATTCAAATAGTAGGTTGGTGATTAAATGCATATCCATTAATATTTCTTTTGCATGTTCAAAACCTTTATTTTTGACTTTGTCTTTTAACCAGTTACGTACACTCAATGCGGCAAGTAATGCTGATGCAGCAATTACTGTATCCATAATTGCCGATACAGTACCACTATCAAATCCATGTAAAAATAGTACATCACAGTATATTGCTATTAATACACCAATGCATATACACATTATATGTGAGAGCCTTATTTTCATCATTAGTTCTTTTATCTTCATTTATATAAATACCCTTATACAAATCGTATAAGGTATTTTATGGCAAGAATTACAAAAAAGGAATCAGCATTACACATTCAAGTAATGGATCTCATTCACTCAGATAAACAACTCTCACAAGATGATAAAGAGTTTATCTTCAACAACTACAAAGGCGATGGTATAGGTGCTACTGGTGCTTTCTTTACACCTGAAATGCTCGCATGGGATTTCATACTTGATGCTGGTTGCATTGGTGACTGTATCGAACTATGTGCGGGTATCGGTCGCCTCAGCTACTACCAGTACTTAAGAAACAACCCAACGCACATTACCTGCGTTGAACTCAATCCAGAGTACGTAATGATCGGGAAGAGGGTACTACCAGAGGCAGAATGGATCATTGGTGACGCTCTTCAGTACACCCCAGACCGTTTCTATGAAGTTGCCTATGGCAATCCACCTTTCGGTAAGATCAACACGTCAGAAGCGTACACAGGCTGTTATACAGGCTCTGAATTCGAATACAAGGTGATTGAACATGCGAGTACTTTCTCATCATATGGGGTATGGATAGTACCGCAAGGTTCAGCAGGGTTTAAGTACTCAGGCCATAGGTACTATGACGCTACGGTACAGACAGCCAAGTACCAGAAGTTTGTTCATGATACAGGGTACACGTTTCAACCAGGGGGGGGATTGATACCAGTATCTACAAGGACGAATGGAACGGTACGAAGGTAATCTGTGAGGTTGTGACGGTTGAGTACTAAAAATGTGATTTTAAGCAAGCGTAACGCTACATATTGTGTCTATACTTACTTATTGCACCACATGGTGTATTTCACACAGCAGGTAACTTGTATGGGTAAGAACCAACATGTAGTAACGCATCCTGATGGATGGGCTGTAAAAGGTGAAGGTAATGAACGAGCAACTTCTGTACATTCAACGCAAGCTGAAGCTATAGAAGCTGCTCGTGAGATAGCTCGACATCAACAAAGTGAATTGTTAATTCATGGACGTGATGGGCAGATTCGTTCTCGTGACTCATATGGCAACGATCCATATCCGCCTAAGGGATAAATATCAGTGAAGCAAAAGAGGCCATCGGCCTCTTTTTTTTGTCTTTTCAATAGATAACGTTGAGCGAAGATTAATCAGCCGGATTTTATTTCTTGATTTTTAGGGCAGCCCAGGGAGACGAAGCCGATTTTCGGCTGGTGCGTAACATTGCTCATAGGTTAAAAATTCATCAATTATGGAGTTATCAGGGCGGGATTTTACAGCGTATCGCGGGGGATTTATACACTCTTTGCACGGCGGATGCGTCGGGCCGAGGTTGTAACATTGTAAATAATGTTAATCAGTTAATAAAAATTGATCCCAGGCATTAAACTGTACAAAAAATGAACTTATCCTGACGATGCACCATGGCTGACAGAGGAGGAAAGAGCATGACCGTTGACAGACTTAAACGCGATCTGCTGAACAAGCTGATCAACGCCCGAATCGACCTGGCCGCGTACCTGCAGTTGAGGAAGGCAAAAGGGTATATGTCAGTCAGCGAAAGCGAACATCTGCGTGATAACCTGTTTGAACTTTGCAATTTCATGCGTGAAAAAGCACCGGCCCTGCAGGCGAACTACGGCGAAAGTGAAGAAGTCGCGTTGCGCCGCGCCGCCGAGGTGCTCTCCATTGCAGGGGTGTGTCTGATGAACGGACGCCACGACTGCCCGAATTTTATCGCCGTAAACGCGGAGAAGCTTGAAAACTGCCTGACAACGCTCTCTCTATGCATCATGTGCCTGAACGAGCACAAACAGCTTGAACAGCACTGATCCCGGGGGAGGCAACTCCCCCTTCTGATTAAGCTTTTGTAAAAGTGGTAACGCGCCCGGACGCAGTGGCTAATCTTTAAGCCATATGCCGATAAAGGAGCGCGTTATGCCTCGATCCTCGCTGATTTCCCTGCCTGCGTTATTCATTCCGTTTTCACTTCTTGCTGCGCCAGAGGCGGTTAAGGTCGAGGTGCTGCAAAACAGACTCGATCACCCCTGGTCCCTGGCGTTCCTGCCGGATAATAACGGGTTGCTGGTGACCCTGAAGGGCGGCCAGCTCAAACGCTGGCAGGCGGGAAAAGGGCTCTCCGATCCGATTGTCGGCGTACCGAAGGTCTGGGCAAACGGGCAGGGAGGATTGCTGGATGTGGTGCTGGCGCCGGATTTTGAAACGTCGCGCCGCGTCTGGCTGAGCTACGCCGAGGCCGGGCATGACGGCAAAGCCGGAACGGCGGTGGGCTTTGGCCGCCTGAGCGACGACTATTCCCGCATCGAGGGATTCCAGGTGGCGTTCCGCCAGATGCCGAAACTCTCAACCGGTAACCATTTCGGCGGACGGCTGGTGTTCGACGGCAAAGGCTCCCTCTTTATCGGACTCGGCGAGAATAACCAGCGTCCCACGGCGCAGGATCTGGATAAATTGCAGGGCAAAGTGGTGCGCCTCACTGAAGACGGAAAAGTCCCGCCGGATAACCCCTTTGTGAATACCCCCGGTGCGCGACCTGAAATCTGGTCTTACGGCATCCGCAACCCGCAGGGGATGGCGATGAACCCCTGGAGCGACACGCTGTGGCTGAACGAGCACGGCCCGCGCGGCGGGGACGAGATCAATATCCCGGAGAAGGGTAAGAACTACGGCTGGCCGCTGGCAACGCACGGCATTAACTACAGTGGTCTGAAAATCCCGGAAGCCAAAGGCGAGCACGTTGAGGGCAGCGAGAAGCCTCTGTTCGTCTGGAAAGTCTCACCCGCTGTAAGCGGCATGGCGTTCTACAACAGCGACGTCTTCCCGCAGTGGAAAAACAAGCTGTTTATCGGCGCGCTGAAGGAGAAGGACGTGATCGTGCTGAGCGTGGAGGGTAACAAGGTGACAGAGGACGGGCGCATTCTGGGCGACCGGGATCAGCGTATTCGGGATGTGCGGGTGGGGCCGGATGGGTATCTGTATGTCCTGACCGACGAGACGGACGGGCAGCTGTTGAAAGTCAGCCCGTCCGGCGCGTAATCAGGTAACCGGGATCATCACGACGTTACGGTACGCCGGGCGATCGCTCAGCTGTTTAAGCCAGCGCTCCAGGTGCGGGCGCGGCGTCCACTTCAGGCCCATGTTGGTCAGGTTCCAGACGAATGGCGCCACGGCGATATCGCCGGTGCCGAACGCCTCGCCGGAGAACCAGACGTGCTTCGCCAGCTCGTCATCCATCATCGCAAACAGATTTTCGCAGGCATCCTGCGCGGCGTGAATCGCGGGATAATCGCGTTCCGCTTCCGGCGTGCGGATAAGCCCCATCAGGATCACGCGGTGGGTTGGGGACAGCATCTGGTTCGCCCAGTCCATCCACTTTTCGCCCTGGGCGCGGCGGGCCGGGTTTTCTACCCACAGGCGGCCCTGACCGTACTGGGCGGCGAGGTAACGCACAATCGTGTTGGACTCCCAAAGCGTCGCGTCCGTTTCATCATCGCGCAGCAGCGGCACCAGGCCATTCGGGTTCATGGCCAGATAGTCGGCCTCCTTGTTCACGCCGAACGCCATGCCTGCCATGATTTGATTGAACGGTAAATCCAGCTCTTCCAGCGTCCAGAGCACTTTCTTAACGTTGGTCGAATTATTCCTGCCCCATAGCGTAATCATATTTACTCCCGATGAGATGTGAATCCGAATCAGCTTTTCGCCATGGTGAGATAAACCTAACAATTACGCAACAGAAGACAAAAAAATCGCCTTAATCAAAGCGTATATGAATGTTATTGCATAAACTTTAATAACTTTACCCTCGTTGGGTTTCTTTAACGGTTTTAGTGCGCTATTACTCATCGCTTCTTGCGACACGGTGATGTGACGTAATTTTTGAATGGACACTCGGGTGGCATTTATGACGCGTAAAATGACTTCTCTGCGCAGCCTGGCGGCAGGCTCTGCGCTTCTTTTCCTGTTTGCACCAACGCTCTACGCAGCTGAACAGGCTGCGCCCGAAGCGCCGCCTGTGGATGCGCGCGCCTGGATCCTGATGGACTACGCCAGCGGTAAAGTGCTGGCGGAAGGGAATGCGGATGAGAAACTCGATCCGGCAAGCCTGACCAAAATCATGACCAGCTATGTGGTAGGCCAGGCGCTGAAAGCGGGCAAGATCAAGCTGGACGATATGGTGACCATCGGGAAAGACGCCTGGGCGACCGGCAACCCGGCCCTGCGCGGATCTTCCGTGATGTTCCTGAAGCCAGGGGATCAGGTCTCCGTTTCCGATCTGAATAAAGGGGTGATTATTCAGTCGGGAAATGATGCGTGCATCGCGCTGGCCGACTACGTTGCCGGCAGCCAGGATTCTTTCATTGGCTTGATGAATGGTTACGCGCAGAAGCTGGGCTTAACCAACACCACGTTCAAAACGGTTCACGGCCTGGATGCGCCGGGCCAGTTCAGCACCGCGCGCGACATGGCGCTGCTGGGGAAAGCGCTGATCCACGACGTGCCGGATGAATACGCCATCCACAAAGAGAAAGAGTTTACCTTCAACAAAATTCGCCAGCCGAACCGCAACCGCCTGCTGTGGAGCAGCAACGTCAACGTGGACGGGATGAAAACCGGCACCACGGCGGGTGCAGGCTATAACCTGGTGGCCTCCGCGACCCAGGGCGACATGCGCCTGATTTCGGTAGTGCTGGGCACCAAAACCGACCGCATTCGCTTTAACGAATCAGAAAAACTACTGACCTGGGGTTTCCGCTTTTATGAAACCGTGACGCCGATTAAACCGGATGCCACGTTCGTCAGCCAGCGCGTCTGGTTTGGTGACAAGAGCGAGGTGAACCTGGGCGCCGGTGAGGCGGGCTCGGTAACCATTCCGCGCGGCCAGCTGAAAAACCTGAAGGCCAGCTACACTCTGACCGACCCGCAGCTCACCGCCCCGCTGAAAAAAGGCCAGGTGGTTGGGACGATTGATTTCCAGCTTAACGGTAAGTCGATTGAACAGCGTCCGCTGATTGTGATGGAAGCGGTGGAAGAGGGCGGCTTCTTCAGCCGGATGTGGGATTTCGTGATGATGAAATTCCACGGGTGGTTCGGCAGCTGGTTTAGCTAAGTTTTTGCCGGGTGGCGCTGCGCTTACCCGGCCTACGTTCGAGCCGTTGTAGGCCGGGTAAGGCGAAGCCGCCACCCGGCATAACCTCAATACATCAACTTCACCTGCTGCGCTTTCGCGTGGGCCACAATCTCGTCGTCCGGGCGGCAATCGCTGACGATGGCATCGAACTGCGCCAGCTCGCCCATTCTTGCCGGACGCACCTTACCAAACTTACTGTGATCGACCACCAGCACATGGTACTGCGCGGCGCTCAACGCCCAGTGCTTGACCGGTAATTCTTCCAGGTTAAAGCAGGTTGCCCCCTGACGCACATTGACGCCCGCGGCAGAATAAAACGCGATATCCGGGCAGAGGTTGCTGAGCGTGTCCTGCAGGTTGAGCGGCTTAAAGATCGCGTTGCTGGCGTGAAACTCACCGCCACAGAGGATCACCCGGCACTCGGGTTTCTCCTGAAGCGCCAGAAAGGTGTTCAGGGAATAACAGACGGCGGTAAACGGAATGCTGCTGTCGATGGCTTCGATAATCCACGGCGTGGTGGTACCGCAGTCAAAAAACAGCGTCTGGTGCGGCTGTACCAGGGAAGCCGCAAGCCGCGCGGCTTTGCGTTTCTCTTCCACCAGGCGCGTCTTCTGGTCGCTGATCAGATAATGGCTGGCGCTACGCGGCTCAAGCACAATGTATCCGCCCAGCAGCACGACGGGCGCGCTCTCGCTGTTCAGATCCCGACGAATGGTCATCTCCGAGACGCCGAGGAGGTTGGCGGCTTCCTTAAGATGCAGCTTATCGCTGCGCTTCAGCGCCTGTAGCAGCTGAGCAATGCGGTCATCGCGACGTGTTTCCATAGTTCCTCGGCATAAAAAAATGAACCCCCGCAGGGCGGGGGTTCAAGTGTAACCTGTCAGGTCGGGGTTAGTCACGTATCCAGCCTTTGCGGATCGGGATGGCGAAAATGGCGCGATAGAGTGAAGAAAGCGCACGGTAGAGCGCTTCCCCAATGAGGCTCCACAGGATAGCCGCGCTCACGCAGCCAATCAGCCCCACCAGGAAGCCACCCACCATATCCAGCGGCCAGTGGACGCCCAGATACACGCGAGACCAGGCGATGGCCACAGCGACCACCATCAGCACCGCACCCGACCACAGGCGATGCCAGAACAGGAAGGCCAGTGCGAAGGTGAAGATCACCGTACCGTGATCGCTCGGGAAAGAGTCATCCGGCGCATGGTGCAGGAAGGTATAGCCGACGTGATCGACAAACGGACGATCGTGCGGGAACGCATGGCCCAGAATGTAACTTGCCAGGACGCTTACGCCGAGAGCCATCGCCACTTTGATTACAAGCTTGCGCTGCGCTTTCACCTGGCTACGAGGTCCCCACAGCCAGAGGATGGCTGCCAGCGCGGGCACGATACTGATCAGATCTTTTGCCAGAAAGGTGGCGAAGTCGATCATCCACTCGGGCGAGGCCGGGGTGGCGTTGATCAGATAAAACAGCTGATAATTCAGATTCTCTAGCATAGCGTTATCACTCTTTAGCAAACCGGGTGGAAACCAGCCCGTAGACTGCCACCTGGGAAAACCAGACCCACCACCCGGCCCACAGGTTGTGAGAGAAAAAATGCGCCCCGCGCATGACCTGACCGAAGCCCATCGCCAGACCCAGCAAAATGCCGAGAACGACAAAGCTCCAGGCCAGACGCGGCCGCTCGCGCCAGAAGGCAAAAAACAGTCCCATCACCATAAAGCCGCTGGAAGAATGGCCGCCGGGGAAGCAGCGCCCCGGGCCGCTGTCCGCTGGGACGGCGCTGAACAGGGGATAGGACATCGCCTTACCGCCATATTCCACCAGGTCCCACGGGCAGCTGTGATGGCTCATGCTTTTCAGCACGCCCACGACCAGCGCGCCAAGCCCCATCAGCAGCGCCGCCGTAACCAGCCTCGCGTTACGCTTGTACGCGCCGTAAAACAGCGCCACGGCGCCTAAAGCGATGGCAATGTACTTCGCCAGACGATGGTTGAGCAGATCCAGCAGGTGGTCTTTCTGCAGCGGGAAGCTCTGCGTCGCCGCGTCATACCAGAAGCCGGTGATCCATCTGTCGAGCGCTTCATTGCGCGATAGCCACGTAAACACCACGGCAAGGACTATCAGTATGAAAAGCTGATAACCATAAAAGCGGGACGGCAAGCGGTAAAGGCGTTTTGTCTTATTTGTCTGTAACTTAGACAATTCTGAACGGCTGGAGGTGAGTGACATAATTTGGGGTCGTTGACGAGTAATGGGGCTATCATAAATCTGTCAAATTAAGGAAACCTTAAACGAAGACGATATGTGCTTTATTTCTGTTTATCCTCGATAAATCACTATCTCGGGCTGCGGCATTTCATTACACTCGTCGCGATTTTGTCATTATAAAGAGATTGCATGTTAAACCGTTCTTCTTCAGGTTCACGTCTGGGTCGTCAGGCGTTGCTTTTCCCCCTGTGTCTGGTGCTCTACGAATTTTCTACCTATATTGGCAACGATATGATCCAGCCCGGTATGCTGGCCGTGGTGGCGCAGTACAACGCCGGAATTGAGTGGGTACCGACCTCCATGACCGCCTATCTGGCCGGCGGCATGTTTTTGCAGTGGCTGTTAGGCCCGCTGTCGGATCGTATTGGCCGTCGTCCGGTGATGCTGACGGGCGTGGTGTGGTTCATCGTCACCTGCCTTGCCACGCTGCTGGCGCAAAATATTGAACAATTTACCCTGCTGCGTTTCCTGCAGGGGGTGAGCCTGTGCTTTATCGGCGCCGTGGGGTATGCGGCCATTCAGGAGTCGTTTGAAGAGGCGGTGTGTATCAAAATCACCGCGCTGATGGCGAACGTGGCGCTGATCGCTCCCTTGCTCGGGCCGCTGGTGGGCGCCGCATGGGTGCATATGGCCCCCTGGGAAGGGATGTTTGTGCTCTTTGCCGTTCTCGCCGCCATCGCGTTCTTTGGCCTGCACCGTGCGATGCCGGAAACCGCCACCCGCATCGGCGAGAAACTTTCGCTGAAAGAGCTGGGTCGGGATTACAAAGAGGTGCTGAAAAACGGCCGCTTTGTAGCGGGCGCGCTGGCGACCGGGTTTGTTAGCCTGCCGCTGCTCGCGTGGATTGCCCAGTCTCCGGTCATTATCATCAGCGGTGAAAAGCTCAGCAGCTACGAGTACGGTCTGCTGCAGGTGCCGATCTTTGGCGCGCTGATTATCGGTAACCTGGTGCTGGCGCGTCTGACGTCACGCCGCACCGTGCGTTCGCTGATTATCATGGGCGGCTGGCCGATTGCGGCAGGGCTGATTCTGGCGGCGGTGGCAACCGTCGCGTCATCTCACGCTTATTTGTGGATGACGGCGGGGCTGAGTATCTACGCCTTCGGGATTGGCGTGGCGAACGCCGGGCTGGTGCGCCTGACGCTGTTTGCCAGCGAGATGAGTAAGGGCACGGTCTCCGCGGCGATGGGGATGCTACAGATGCTGATTTTTACCGTCGGTATCGAGGTGAGCAAGCATGCCTACGCGATGGGCGGTAACGGGCTGTTCAGCCTGTTTAACCTCGCCAATGGCGTGCTGTGGGTTGGCCTGATGGTGGTATTCCTGAAAGACAAGCGCGTCGGAAACGCTCTGCAACCTTAATTCTTATGCCCTCTCCCTGTGGGAGAGGGCTAGGGTGAGGGCACCAGACCGCACGCGGTCAATTAAACGGTGCCTCCCCGTTCAACACCTTCTCAATCACATCCAGCACGCCTTCCTCGTTATTGTGCGGTGCTTCAAAACGCGCTGCCGCTTTGATATGCGGTCTGGCATTCGCCATCGCAAAGCTGAACCCGGACTGGCGCAGCATCTCCATGTCGTTGCCGCTGTCGCCGAAGGCCACCACGTCGCTGTTCTCTATCCCCCAGCGCTGTTGCAGGATCCGCAGGCCGTTGGCCTTATGCACGCCGGGGATAATGAGGTCGATACTGCCGTGACCGGTGGTGACGGGCACCATGATGTCGCTGAGCTTTTCATGCAGCAGCGCCTGAATACGCGGAATTTCATCATCGGACACGTTGAGTCCGAACTTGAAGAAAATATCGTTCAGGTTGTCGAAATCGCTGACCATTTCCAGACGGTGATAGTACTTCGCCGCGATGGCCTTAAAGCCCTCGTCATAGCACTTGAGAGTGTAGGCGCTGCTCTTCCCGCAGGCGATAATCTCAATGCCCGGCACGTCGTTTAAGACGCTCGCGACGGTCTCGAAATGGGCTTTCGACAGTTCACCGTTGAAGACGTCTTCACCTTCGCTCACGACCCAGCCGCCGTTTTCGGCGACGAATGAAATTTCATGCGCAATCTCCGGGAAAAAGGAGATGAGCTGGTAGTACTGGTTGCCGCTGGCGACCACGAAACGAATGCCTTGCGCCTTCATGCGCGCGTACTGCGCCAGAAAGCGCGGGCGATTGTAGGTCTTGGCATCGCTCAGGAATGTGCCATCCATGTCGACGGCGATCAGTTTAACGCTCATATCCCTTCTCCAGTGTCGTTTGATTCGTTTCCGGCTTTGCCACCGCGCGCGCCACCAGCGCCGCGATGATAACCAACCCTAACACCACCAGCATGGCGCTGCGCAGCCCGTAGTGCTCCCCGAGGAAGCCGAGCAGCGGCGGCCCGACCAGGAAGGCGAGATAGCCCGTGGTTGCCACCACGCTGACGCGCGTCGGGGCATCCGGGCCGGTATCGCTGGCGGCAGAGATGGTCAGCGGGAAGCCGAGGGATGCGCCCAGCCCCCAGAGGATCACCGAGACGCCGGCAATCCAGTCCACATCCACAAAAATTATCATCGCGATACCCAGCCCGCCGAGCAGGGCGCTGGCGCGCACTACCGCCACGCGGCTGTAGCGGTCGATAAACCAGCCGCCGGTGAAGCGCCCGACGGTCATCCCCAGCGTAAACCCAGCGTAAATCAGCGAGCCGGAGGTCGGGCTAAAGCCGTGACCGTCCACCATCAGCAGCGGCAGCCAGTCGTTGGCGGAGCCCTCCGCGAACGCCATCGCCAGCACCACCACGCCAATCAGCATCAGCTGGAAATCGCGGTAGAAGGGCAGCCCTTTTTCGGCAGAATACTGTTCGTCCGCGGAGTTTTTACCGGTGCCGTCCGGGATGGCCCGGATGCCGGTCAGAATGGGAATGATGCACACCAGCGCCGCCAGCAGAATATGTAGATTCGCGCTCACGCCAGTGGCCGTCAGCGCCATCCCCACGCCCGCACCGGCCAGCGTGCCGAGGCTATAGAAGCCGTGCATCATTGGCAGCACGGTTTTGTTCATCTCGCGTTCGACCGCTGCTCCTTCCACATTTATCGCCACTTCCGCCGAACCAAAGCTGCCGCCAAACACCGTCAGCCCGAGGGCAAACAGCACCGGTGAGGCAAACCACAGCGCCGCGCTCAGCACCATCATCCCGAACACCGCGAAGCACATGGTGGTGCGGATCACCGCTCGCGTACCGAAGCGCTTTACCAGCCAGGCGGAGCAGAGAATGCCGCTCATGGAGCCTATCGACAGGCCGAACAGCACGATGCCCATTTCCGCGGTAGAGACGGACAAAATATCGCGAATGGCGGGCGTGCGCGTGGCCCAGGAGGCCATCAGCAGACCGGGAATGAAGAAGAACATAAACAGCGCCCACAGGCGGAGCTGCAGGGCTTTGCGGGGAGAGGTCAGCGTCATCGGGATAGCACCAGAAGTACAACAATAGCGACAACACTAGCAAGTTTGTGTACATTTGTACACAAACCAGGTGAGGAATTGATGAGCAGACCACCCAACGATCCGCATCGCCGGGAGAAGATCCTGCAGGCGACGCTCGACACCATTGCTGAACACGGTATTCACGCCGTCACGCACCGTAAAATCGCCACCTGCGCGGGCGTGCCGCTGGGGTCGATGACCTACTATTTCGACGGCATGGAGCCGCTGCTGGAAGAGGCCTTCACGTGGTTTACCCGCCAGATGTCGCAGCAGTACAGGGATTTCTTCGCGGGCGTCACCGGGCCGGAAATGGCGTGCGAATCTATCATCACGCTGATCCATAGCTCGCAGGTGACGACGCCGCACAACATGGCGCTGATGTATCAGCTTTACGCCTTTATGCACCGCAGCGCGGCGCTGAAAACGGTGATGCAGGACTGGATGAAGATGAGCCAGACCACGCTGGAGCAGTGGTTCGACCCGGTCACCACCCGCGCGCTGGACGCATTTATTGAAGGGATGACGCTGCACTATGTCACCGACCGGGCGCCGTTAAGCCGGGAGGAGATTCGGGCGATGGTGGGGAGGATTGCGGGCATTACACCGTTAAATAAAGAAAATTAGTTCATATTTTTCAATGTATTACGATTTTTCTCCATATTGACAATCCGGACCTAACACGTGACTATCCACCGCGGTGGTTATTTACTGTTCAGTGGTTGAGGTTGGCGTTGGGTGAAAAAGTAAGTACCTGGTTCGTGCAGGTCAGTCTGGCAAAAAAGAGAGCGTTGTTAGTACTGTTGATTTTGGTTCAGGCGAGTCTGCTGATTGGGCATCTGCTCTACCAGCGCGGCTATGTGGAGGATAACGCCGCACGTATCCTTCGCAATACGGCCATACTCCAGTCCCAGCAGTTTGATACCAGCCTTAACGCGATGCGCTACCAGATGCGCTTTATCGGGAATGCCTTTCTGCTCAACCATACGGTCACGCCTGAAAACGCGCAGCCATTCCTGCAAGGGGAGCTCAAGCGTGCCTGGCTGGATGGCGTTGTCGTCTTTGATGAAGACGGTGATTTTCTCAGCAGCCGCGCGCTATTTCCTTTTGAGCGCGCTCTGGACGCCTCTACGCTTGCGCAGGCCAGCTTTCGGCAGCACCCTCTGTTTACTGATTTTCGCCGGGATGAAGTTACCGAAAGTTTGTTTTACTGGCAGAGCAACAGCACGGATAAAAACATGTTGGGCTTCGTGATGTTCCGTGCAGTGCGCGACGCACATGGTCGCTTTCTAGGTGGTGCGTTGGGTTTCTTCAATGGTAACACCATGAACGATATGTTTCGCAAAATGGAAGCGCAGGGCTTCGATTTAGGTCAGGGTGGGGCGATGGCGGTCCTTGATCGTGACAATGCGGTGCAGCTTGCCCGTATGGGGGCGAATGACGGTTCGCAATTGAATACCTCCGACCCGCGCCTCGCGAAGCTGCTGGAATACGCAAGCGATACCGCACAGGTCCAACGATATACTTCTCCGATTGATGGCGTTGAACGTATGGGAGTATTTCTTAACCTCAACGAACGCAAATGGGTGCTTGCCGTCGGGCTGGCCAGAAAAGACGTGCTGCACGGCTGGTATTATCAGGCTCTGTGGACGGCGCTGGCGATTCTGGTTATCTCCATTACGCAGTGGTTTCTGATGCATTACATCCACGTCAACGCCCTGCAGCGGGCGCGTTTCCAGCAGGAGGCGCGGCTCGATCCGCTCACCGGGCTGGCAAACCGTCGCCAGTTTGATGAGTGGTCTTTGCGGGCCTGCAATCTTGCCCGTCGGCATCAGCAGCCCCTGTGCCTGATGAGCATGGATCTGGATTTCTTCAAGCGTATTAACGACACCTGGGGCCATGACGGCGGCGATGCGGTGCTGAAGCATATTGGCAACGCGCTTCCGGCACTGGTGAGAGGCAGCGACATTGTCGCCCGCTTCGGCGGGGAAGAGTTTGTCGTGGCAATGCCGCAGACCTCTCTGGAGACGGCCGCTGAGATCGCCGAGCGCGTACGGATGAGCCTTGCCAGCCAGAACGTCGACTTCAACGGGCAGACGATCCGCTTCACCGCCAGCATGGGGCTCGTATGCATGACGCCGGATGAACTGGAGATTGAACATGGCGTGCAGTCAGCCCTGGCGCGAGCCGATCGTGAGCTTTATCGTGCAAAACGTAAGGGGCGCAACCGGGTCTGCGTGGCGAGCTAGCGGGCGGTTGTTTTCTCCCGGCGTTCAGGGCCCGCCGGGCGCTGGCCCTGTCGTCCACCTGAGGAAGAATTATTTTTTCAGGATATTCTTCCCGCTGGCGTCCACCACCGCTTCGCCATTTTCTTTCGTAAACGCTCCTTTCTGCGCGTCCGGCAGGATGTCGAGGACGACTTCAGACGGGCGGCACAGGCGGGTGCCCAGCGGCGTCACCACAATCGGACGGTTAATCAGGATCGGGTGTTGCAGCATAAAATCGATAAGCTGGTCGTCGGTGAACTTATCGTCGGCAAGGCCGAGCTGTTCATAGGGCTCCACGTTTTTACGCAGCAAATCGCGCACCGAAATGCCCATATCGGCAATCAGGGCGGTCAGCGTATCGCGCAACGGTGGAGTTTCCAGATAGAGAATAATCTCTGGCTCCGCGCCGCTGTTGCGGATCATCTCCAGCGTGTTGCGCGAGGTGCCGCAGGCGGGGTTGTGGTAAATGGTGATGTGGCTCATATCAGTGGCTCATTACAGTGTGAAGGAGAGACGTAGCGCCAGGGCGGCGAGCGTCACAAACAGGACCGGCAGCGTCATGATGATGCCCGTCCGGAAATAGCCGCCCCAGGTAATCGTCATGTTTTTCTGCGCCAGCACGTGAAGCCAGAGCAGGGTGGCGAGACTACCAATAGGCGTGATTTTTGGCCCCAGATCGCAGCCAATCACGTTGGCGTAAATCATCGCGTCCTTTATCAACCCTGTTGCCGTGCTGCCGTCAATGGAGAGCGCGCCAATCAGCACCGTGGGCATATTGTTCATTATGGATGACAGGAACGCGGTGATGAACCCGGTTCCCAGCGTGGTGGCCCACAGCCCGTGTCCGGCCAGGCTGTTCAGTACGCCTGTGAGAGAGTCCGTCAGCCCGGCATTACGCAGGCCATACACCACCAGATACATCCCCAGCGAGAAGATGACGATCTGCCACGGCGCGCCGCGCAGCACTTTTCCGGTATTTATCGCATGTCCGCGTTTTGCGACAGCGAATAAAATCAGCGCGCCGACGGTCGCAATGGCGCTTACCGGAATGCCGAGAGGTTCAAGCACGAAGAAACCGACGAGCAGAAGGAGGAGGACGATCCAGCCCGTTCTGAACGTCGGGAGGTCGTGAATGGCCCGCGCAGGCTCCTGGAGTTTCGCCAGGTCATATTCTGGAGGAATTTCCTTGCGAAAGAACAGGTGCAGCATGACCAGCGTTGCGGCAATCGCGGCGATATCCACCGGGATCATCACCGAAGCGTACTCGCTGAACCCCAGCGCGAAGAAGTCTGCCGAGACGATGTTGACCAGGTTGGAGACAATCAGCGGCAGGCTGGCGGTATCGGCGATAAAACCTGCCGCCATCACAAACGCCAGCGTGGCCTGTTTGCTGAACCCCAACGCCAGCAGCATGGCGATGACGATAGGCGTGAGGATCAGCGCCGCGCCGTCATTAGCAAACAGCGCTGCGACGGCTGCGCCCAGCAGGATAATCCAGGTAAACAGCAATCGCCCCCGACCTTTCCCCCAGCGAGCGACGTGCAGTGCTGCCCACTCGAAAAAGCCGGACTCATCCAGCAGCAGACTGATAATGATAACGGCGATAAACGTTGCCGTGGCGTTCCAGACGATATTCCAGACTACCGGAATATCGTTAATGTGAATCACGCCGCTAGCCAGCGCCAGCACGGCGCCGATAGTCGCGCTCCAGCCGATACTCAGTCCTTTGGGCTGCCAGATGACCAGCACCAGCGTAAACAGAAAAATTGCCCCTGCCAGAAACATCGCTTACTCCGTTATATCTGTTTTTGTGAATGTGTTTTGATTAGCACGAACCCGGAAGCCGGTTTTTCAGCTTCATACGCGTCTCTTCCCGCAGGCAGTTCCAACTGGTGTCGATAACGGCTGCCGCCCATGCAGGCATGTTGGGAGAGAGACGGTAATGGACCCACTTACCCTCGCGACGGTCGATCACCAGCCCGGACTCGCGCAGCAGCGCCATGTGGCGGGAGACTTTAGGCTGAGATTCGGCGGTGGCGGCGCAGAGATCGCAGACGCACAGCTCGCCCGCTTCGCGGAGCAGCATGACGATGGCGAGCCGCGTTTCGTCGGAGAGGGTTTTGAAGAGGTGGAGTGGGTGGAGCATGGGTGTTCCTGCAGATGTGATTTTTATATGTGTTTAATCATATATGTTTTGGTGGCGAGAGAGAAGATAAGATTAGAGGAAGGGGTTTTTCAGACAACAAAAAACCCATTTATATAGACGGGTTAGTGAAAACAATGAGTTGTACGATAATCAATAAGTTAGCTTGGTGGTGAGAAGTGACGATTACGGGGTATTGCCAACCGCTGCCGCCACTTTGTCGCCACTTGGCAGGTGGTTACTGGTCCCTGATAGCCAGTAGCCCCCAAGAGAAAACTTCTTTGGCATCGCTTATCAAACCATCCGCTATAAATTGCTGTGTCTCAGCCCATTCCATGTCACTGACATAGTGTACAAGTGTGTTTGTCTGGATTGGAATTTCTTCAAATTGCTCGATTCGACGTTTGAAGCTACATTCAGGATCTGAACAACGGCATGTGCGTCTTATATCATCTACTCTACAGAGTAAAAGTGAGTAGGGGGTCTCAAGCGGTGCACAGTAGTCAACTCGATAGTTATGAGAGCGTGTTGGCTGGATGTTATGAAGAGGATCTAAAAGCACAACATTAAAAATTTGGTTCTCATCCCAAAAGCCTACAACTCTACCAAGGGCAGTAGATATCTGAAATTGTAATAATGGGTATTCTTCGTCATTTTCAAGGTAGTCAGAGTCAATCCAGGTCAACTGGTTACGTTGTACGGGGATATTTCTTTGTTCCCAGTTTATTGAATGATAGCGCCATGCCTCTCTTTCGGCCCCACTGGTAATAAAGCCTTTGACATCTTTTTGGGAAAGCTCGGATAATTTTCCAATTAGTGAAACAAACCAGCCTGAATCGGTACGATCTAACCCAAAATTCTCAATTTGACGCCAATAACGAAAAGAAAACGCCCACTTTCTTTCGGGTGCGGAGGGCGTTTTAGGGGTCTGTACCGCTGTCGGCTGATTTGTCCCTAATGAAGGGCGAAAGGCTTTCACCATGGTTATTAATTCAATCGGCTACGGTAAAAATCTCTAGTTATGTTGCGATCAATGACTACCTCGCAACGTGCTGACGGTCTGTAACCCTCACGAGCCTTAATCCATGGCTCTTCTTTATGGGTCATATCTTCAAGTTGTGCACCAGAAAAAGCACCATAGACTTCAAGAACGCCATCAATATGAGCTGCGGCAGCGGCTGGAATAGATGAAAGATCAAATCCAGGAGTGCAATCTGCAATCGTGATGTCCGAATACAGTGATTTTGTAGAAGAGAATCGGTTATAAATCGCACGGCTTACTGGGCCGTGAATCCACGCTTGAAACCCCTCATCCACTAACTTTTCATCAAAAAAAGCCAGATACCAAGCATCCGCGTAATACGCCAATTTTTGCAGCTTCAAATTAGACATAGTTTCGCCTGAAGCTGAGATTTTTGTGATGATGTAATCACATAGTTGATTGATATTTATCATTATTTATCCCCTTAACTTGGTGTCTAGGTAGCCAAATTTTTTAGAGAAATCAGCTGCTAAGAATCTTTGAAAACCAAGCTAACTTATAGTGGCATACATAGTTGAATAAATCGAGATTCAAACGTGCTAAAACGCGGTGAGTGCGTATGAGCGGTTCTTCCAATTTAAGCAGTTATCATGGTAGCTAACGGGTTAAAACGTAGCGCTGTCTCAAGGTGATCTGGTGCCAGGTGGGCATAACGCATGGTCATTTTTATGTCGTGGTGACCCAGGATTTTCTGAAGGGCAAGTGATGTTCCCGCCTGACATCATAAAGTGTACTGCAAATGTATGGCGCAAGACGTGGGTTAGCTGCCCGCGTGGTAGCACGATGGAAGTTTTATCCATCACTGCCAAAAACTGAAAGTAGCAGTCGGTGAAAAACTTGAAGCCGTCCATAGCAATGAGTTCTTCATACAGCTCTTTGCTGATCGGGATGCTGCGGTTCTTTTTGCCTTTTGTCCTGACGAAAGTGATTCGATACTTAGTTACCTGGGAACGAGTGAGATTCACAGCTTCGCGCCAGCGTGCCCTGGTGCTCAGACAGATTTTTACAACCAGAGCGAGCAGGGCGCTTTGGCGTTGGCAGTCATAAAGTAGCTCTGTGATTTGTTCATGCGTCAGCCAGGCCATTTCCTTTTCGGCAATCGTGAACTTGCGCATGCTTTCCAGCGGGTTTGGTGCCGTCCATTCTCCAAGGCGGGCCAGCTCGCTAAAAACAATGCTCAGATAGCTTTGTTCAAGGTTGATAGTTACCGGGCTGGCACCTTTCTTCCACTTCTCACTGAAATAGATTTCACACGTCAGGCGTTTGTCACGGTAATGTGCGAATAATTTCGAGCTGAGATCAGTAGCAATAGGGTTTCAGAGTGCATAGACCATCAGGATCAGCTTGTCGTAAACATGCTCGCCAGCGGTCAGAGATTTGCCGTGCAGCTTGAACTAGAGTTCAACTACGTCTTTCAGAGTTCGGCGAGCTACCGATTCACCCAACCAGGGCTTAGCCTCCGTCTCTTCCATTGTGTGGCGTTCAAAAGCCAGTGCTTCGCCTTTGGTAGCGAACTGCTTACGCACACGCCGCCCGTTGCGTCCGGCGGGGTAGCATTCACAAATCCATTTTCCTGTTTCGAGTTTTCGTACTGCCATAAAAAAGCCCTCATGTCTGAGGGCTAAATTTAACTGTATATAAAAATCGTGATTAATGTATGATTACGTGAAATCACCTATGTCAGGCAACAACGAGTTCTTCGTTTGCAACCTGCGCGGCTGAGCGTTCATTCTCAATTGCGAGAGACTCTCTATATTCTTTGGCATCTGCAAACATCGTCCAATGTGCATCGATATTCATATTGGCTACAGTTGATTTAATATCTTTAATGCCCACATTAAAGAATTCTTTCCGAGAATTAACCTTGTTAACTTGTTTTCCATTAAATACTTTATGCAAGTGATTCTCTAATGATGGTGCATCGTCACTGTAGATCATTGCATGTACATCAAAGGCGAATGGAACACTGGCATCACTAAGTTCACGAACACGGTCTAGAGGTTCGAGGCGTCGCGTCATGCCAATTTTATAAACATTTTCGCCGAACGATCCTATATTACTAATTACATAGACATGACCTGAGCGTGTTTGTTGAGCCATCGAAATTGCACGCTGGTTTTTGGCTTCAGCCTCTTCGAATTTAATTTGTAATTCAGCCAGTTTCTGCTCAAGGGCGAGTCGTTGCTCTTCACCTGCAAGCATCAGCTCTTTAGTAGCCTTATCTATAGCCTGCTGAATTGTTTTCTCTTCTTTCTCGGCTTCTTTTATCGCTCTTTCATATTCTCGACGTGCTTTTTCTTCTTCGCGCAACTGCTCTTTGATGCGCCTTTGTTCTTCTTTTTCTTCGAGCATAATTTCATTAACTGCAACGCCCCATTTCAGTTCGTTGAGTCGGGCCTGTAAGAATATATCAGTGATCTTAGCCGACCTAAAAGCTGAGCCGTTATAATTTACAAGCTGAAATGCGTCTTTAATTTCCTGGGAAAGTTTACCGTAATTGTTATGTTTGATTTTAGAAAGTGTACTATCAACTTTGCCATTGAACGCATCTAATACAAATTTTATCGCAGTATTACGTCTATTCGGTTCGACATAATCACAACTTGCCGCTTTGCTCGTTTTAATTAGTGATTTTGTTAACTCTCTGGCTTTTTGTAGCTCTCTGCCTGCATCAGTAAATTCATAATTCTCTGCTAGTTCATCCAGAACGCTTCGGTTTGGAACAATCCATTCATCACCGTACCCTTCAATTTTATTTTTCATTGACTTGGCCACAGCTTGGTAGGTTTCTGCAAATTCTTTTGCTTCATATGCAGAGCCGGCGATTTCTTTTGCTCTAATCTCTGCATCAGCGACTATTTTCATTGCATTATCATTAGCATTGGAGATTAGCTCATCGGCCCTACTATTGGCGTTCTCCAATCGTTCCTTGGCTTTTAAACGAGCATCGCGAGCATCTTTAGTTATTACAACTGCTTCGTTATTGGCATTACTTATCGTTAGTCGGGCTTGGTTATTTGCTTCAAAGACGATGCTGGATGCTTTAAGTTGTGCTTCATTCACTGTGTTTTTAGCAATCGAGTCTGCTGTTTTTATCGTCTTTTCTGCATCCAGAACGGCACTATGCAGTTCTTCATATTGCCACAGAGGAGCAGCTCTTCCTTCCAGCTCTGAGTGCTCTCTTATAGCGTTCGTTAAATGTTTTTGGCTTTCACTTAGTTCATTCGAAAGAGCTATCTTTTGATGATTAAGTGCCTCGATCTCTGTCTTATGTTGTTTGCTCTTCTTGAGCAAAATAAGACTAAGGATGGGGGCGAGTAAGGCCAAAAGCAAAACTACAACAAGAAACAAATCCATTTCTAAATCCTTTTACCTAATCAGTGTGAAACTGTTGTGCTTCTTATACATGCAATAACTTCTATACAAGAAAAAGCACACTAAAAACTATTTTCTGCAGTAGAAACTTTAATCATGCCTTTCTGCAGTCTTGTAATCAGTCTAACGGAATAGGTCCCATCAATATTGATCAACCAGTGCGCATCTAACACTTCCGTGAATTTTTGACAACTGATATATGTAGTACGACCATCACTAACAACAATCGGAGATGAAGATTGATAGGGGCTTTGTTGAATAAATCAGATTTCGGGTAAGTCTCCCCCGTAGCGGGTTGTGTTTTCAGGCAATACGCACGCTTTCAGGCATACCTGCTTTCGTCATTTTGTTCAGCGCTC
>NZ_VDAF01000041.1:0-21952 GCF_019584525.1 Enterobacter sp. EC_50
TCAACGGAATAACGCTTGCGTACTACGACCGAAAAACCCAGAGTGTGGTGCGGATAGACTAAAAGTGTTACCTATGTTCCCGGTCTGATCTGTCACCTATGTATCCGGTCATACACTTCGCTTACCGGGCCTACGGGTGACTTTGTAGGCCGGGTAAGGCGAAGCCGCCACCCGGCAATGTTCAGAGCACCCACTCACTCCTTTCAACCCCGTTCACCCGCAGCGTACGTTTTTCCCCCGCCGGTAATGATACCTTCAGCGCCTTCCACGCCGGACGATAGTCGCCGCGCGCGTTCACCTTCAGGTTGATGGTTGCGCCGTCGCACACCATTTCCCATTCCACCCACAGCGCATTGCCGTTCAGGTAGCCCCAGCTTTCACCATCGTCTTCAAACAGCAGCCCCGAGGTTGTGCCGACGCCTTTCACCGGGAACAGCTGCAGCTCGCGGGTCGTATCTTTTTCGGCACTCACATGCGTGATGCGCTCGCTGAGCGGCAGACCGGCCCCGGCGCGCACCAGCAGCGGCAGTTTTTCCAGCGGCGCATCGAGGACGATGGATTGCCCGCCCGCATACCACGCGTGGGTGTAAAAATCGTACCAGCCCGTTTCGTTATCCGGCAACCAGACGCGGCGCTCGCGCTGCCCGGCCTCGACGACGCTGGCGACCAGCAGGTCGCGGCCCAGCAGGAAGTCGTCGCACTCTTTGAAGGTTTGCGCGTCGTGCTCGTGGTCGAGGAAGGTCGGGCGCAGCATCGGCTCGTCGTCGGCATGCGCCTGCCAGAGCAGGGTGTAGAGATACGGCAGCAGGCGGTAGCGCAGCTCAATCGCGCCGCGAATGGCAGGCGTGACGCCCGGATACATCCACGGCTCGTTCACCGTGTGGTCATCGTTCCACGAGTGAATGGTAAAGCGCGGGTGCATCACGCCGTTCTGCACCCAGCGCACGAACAGCTCGGCGTCCGGCTTGTCGCCGGAGAAACCGCCGACGTCATGGCCGACGTTGAACAGCCCGGACAGGCTCATGCCCAGCCCCATGCGGATGTTATAGCGCAGGGTGTCCCAGTTGGTGCGGTTGTCGCCGCTCCAGGTCTGGACGTAGCGCTGCATCCCGGCGCAGCCGGAGCGGGAGATGAGATACGGACGCTTTTCCGGCGCAAAGCGCTGCTGCGCTTCCAGCGAGGCGCGCATCATCAGCAGCGGCATCACCGGGCGAATATGCTTGATGGCAATCTCCTGGCCGAAGCCAAAGCAGCGGGCTTCCCCGTCCCACACTTCATATTCGTTATTGTCGTTCCAGGTGGAGTCGATGCCCATCTCCAGCAGCTGCGTGGTGACGCCGTTCTGCCACCACTGCACCGTCTGCGGGTTGGTAAAGTCGAGGTGTGAGCCTTCGTCATCCCAGAAGCTGGAACGTTCGGGTGCATCGGTTTCTGAATCGCGAATGAACAGACCGCGTTCAGCCACTTCGCTGTAGCGCGGATGGTCCTGCAACAGGCACGGCTTGATGTTCGCCGCAAGCTTCATTCCCGCGTCGTGGAAGGCCTGGCTCATTACCTTCGGCTGCGGCACCTTGTCATAGTTCCAGTTGAAGACGTAGCGCTTGCCGTTGATGGAGGTATAGCCAGACGAAAGCTGGAACGAGTCGCACGGAATGGCGTGCTCTTCGCACAGGCGAATAAAGTTCATCAGCTGATTCTGCGCGTCCGGCGCGTCGGTGTAGTGCATGGTTGAGCCGCTGTAGCCCAGGCTCCATTTCGGTCCGAACAGCGTTTTTCCGGTGAGGCGAACAAAGGCTTTGGTGACGTCCAGCACGCGTCTGCCGGTAAAGATGTAGTAATCGATATCGCCCGCTTCCGCCTGCCAGCGGCGATAGGCGGTGTGGTAGTTATCGATCTCGTTACCGAGATCCAGCCAGCAGCTGCTCAGGTTGTCGTAGAACAGGCCGTAGCTCACGTCGTCGCGGCGGGTGAGGGTGAACGGAATGTGCTTGTACAGCGGATCGGTGCTGGCGGCGTTGTAACCCATCGCGTCGAGGTTACGCATCTCGTAGCGTTTACCGTTGCGCTGCAGATCGCCCGCTTTCTCACCCAGGCCGTAGAAACGCTCGTCCTTGCGACGGCTGAGGTAGTGCGCCACGCCGTCGCCGTGAGCGTTCAGCAGGTAGGCGCTGGTGGGGCGGTCGTTGACCAGCGGCTGCCACTCGCCCGCCTCATTGCGGTAGTGCCACTCCAGCCACAGCGGCTGGTGGACGGTGACGCGCAGCTGCTCGGTTGCCACGGTTAACGTATCGTCCTGCTGCGTCAGCGTCCAGGCGGGGCAGGAGAAGCCGCTCAGATCGTCGCGACGGCGACCTTCCCACGGCACGTCTTTTTCCGGTGCGATGCTCCAGGTGCGGTCCAGCGCCAGTTCGCCCTTGCGTTTGATCAGCACGCGGAACAGGTTCTCTTCCAGCACGTACAGGCACAGGCGGTGCTGGCTATCGACCAGCAGTTCCAGATGGTTTGCCGACTGCGTATCCAGGGTCCAGTTTTTCAGGGTTTTCATATGCAATACATCCACAATCAGGCGCGCTTGGCGCGACGTTCAGCAATAAATGCTACCAGGAAGAGAGCGCCAATCAGGTCAAAGAAGCCCATGGCGATAAAGAGCGGGTTAAAGCCGATTTTGTCGGCGGTTACACCAATTAACAGCGAGAACAGGAAGCTGGCGATCCACGCCGCCGAGCCGCGCATGCCGTTGACGGTCGCCATCTGGCCTTTATCGAACGACTCCACGACCAGGGCGCTGAGCATGCAGGAGATGATCTGGTGCCCGAAGCCGCCGATGGAGATCAGCACAATGGTGATATACGGGTCGCGGGTAATGGCCACGATGGCCAGCGAGATCATCAGGAACGCGCCGGTCACGGAGCTGGCGACGACCGAGTTCACGCGGGAGCAGCCGAACAGGCGGGTGTACAGACGCGTCAGGTAGCCGCTTGCCACGCTGCCGAGGTCGGCGGCGAGGAACGGCAGCCAGGCAAACATCGCAATCTGCTTCAGGTCCATACCGTGCTCTTTGGCAAGGTACAGCGGCACCCAGAAGCTCAGCACCGCCCAGGCGGGTTCTGCCATAAAGGCCGGAATGGCGATACCGTAGAAACGTTTGTTTTTTGAAACGGTTTTCAGCGCGGTCAGGAAGGGCAGTTTGACCGGCGCCGGTTCGTTATCCTGCTTGATAAACGCCAGCTCGTCCTTGCTCAGGTTCGGGTGCTGCTCCGGGTTGTGGTAGAACGCCCACCAGAGGATCACCCACAGCAGCGCCAGCACGCCGGTAAACATAAACGCCCCCTGCCAGCCGAACGAGGCGTGAGCAAAGTAGATGATAGGGGGAGCCAGCATTGCGCCGATGGAGAAGCCCACGCCCGCCCAGCCGGCGGCAACGGGACGCTCTGATTTCGGGAACCATTCGCCGATGGTTTTGGCGTTCGCCGGGGTGGCGGCGGCCTCAGAAGCCCCCATAAAGAAGCGCAGAATCGCCAGGTGCAGCCAGCTTCCGGCGCCCGCGTGGAAGATACACATCAGCGCCCAGATCCCGGCGCAGACCATAAAGCCAATCTTCAGGCCAATGACGTCAATCA
Organism: Enterobacter sp. EC_50; assembly: GCF_019584525.1. Taxonomy (NCBI): domain Bacteria; kingdom Pseudomonadati; phylum Pseudomonadota; class Gammaproteobacteria; order Enterobacterales; family Enterobacteriaceae; genus Enterobacter; species Enterobacter sp. EC_50. Next base: position 3,621 of record NZ_VDAF01000041.1, read on the forward strand.
GCCAGCCGCACAGGGGCTGGAAAATGGTATAGGCGATCTGAAACGCGCCGACGATCCAGGAGTATTGCTCGGTGGTGATCCCGAGGCTCTCTTTCAGTTCCGGAGCGAGAATACCTAAGGAGTTTCGGGTGATGTAGTTAACGGTGACGCCCAGCAAAAACAGCACCAGCACGTACCAGCGCAGGTTCTTGATGACGCGACGGGTTTTGCTTGTCGCAATGGTGTTATTGATGTCCTGACTCATTTTACTCTCCACAAGACGGACGGTAAGGGGACGGAGGTTCAGGTGTCACACAGATTGTTATGCCTTTGATTTCTATCCGCTTATAATGCTTAAGTTGCTATACAACTAGTATGGAAGCTGTGTGACAAGTTCACCTTAAGGAAGAAAATGAGTGGGCAAAAGTGGATTTTGTGCAAAATTTCTCATAACCGACGAAAACGCTCTGGCATGATGGCATTCATGTCAGTTATTGCCTGACAAACACGCTATGAAAATTTTTTCATTTCGCAAATGGAGCCAGATCACAAAATGGACAAAAGGCTAAAAATCACCGAAATCGCGGCCCGCACGCAGCTCTCCATCAGCACCGTGTCGCGGGTGCTGGCGGGGAAAGCGAATACCAGCGAAAAAGCGCGTGCAAAGGTGCTGGCGTGCGCGCGCGAGCTGGGGGTAATGGACGGCATGGCGGCAGGGCGTCTGCTGCTTAACAGCCTGGTGGTTTTTGCCCCGCAGCGGGCGTTTGACGAGCGGTCCGACATCTTTTACTACCGCGTGATCCAGAGCGTGAGCAAAGCACTTGCCTCCCACGAGGTCCGGTTGCGCTACTGCGCGCTGGAGGAGAACGACAGCGACGCCCAGCTGTTTCTGGCGCGGATGAACGAGCCGGATACGCAGGCGGCCATTCTTCTCGGTATTGACGATCCGCATATCCACGATCTGGCTGTGGACGTGGGCAAACCCTGCATGCTGATTAACTGCCGCGACCGGCACATGCGTCTGCCTGCCGTTGCGCCGGATCACCGCGCCATCGGCGAGCGGGCGGCGGAGTACCTGTTCGAGATGGGGCACCGGGAGGTAATGAACGTGCTGTGCCTGCGGCGCTACACCATGGAGCAGCGCCTGTCGGGGATCCGCGACGCGTGGCAGTCCCACAACCTGGCGTTCAATGACAAGCGCGATCTGCTGGTGGTGCCGAGCTTCAGCGCCAGAGAGACGGAGCAGCTGGTGAGCGATTGGCTAAACCTGCAGCAGGGAAAAGACCTGCCGACGGCGTTCCTGGTTGGCGGCGACTTTATGGCGGCGGGCACCATCAGCGCCTTACAAAACCACGGCCTGCGTGTGCCGCAGGACGTCTCGGTGATGAGCATCGACGGCTTTAACCTGGCGGCGATTCAGGATGTTCCATTAACGGCCGTGCATGTTCCCCGCGATGAGCTGGGAACGGAAGCGGTACACATGCTCCAGCAGCGGCTCATGCGCCCGGACGCGCCGGTAGGCACATTGCTGCTGAACGGCACGCTGGCCGTGCGGGAATCGGTACGGCGGATACGTCAGGGGAAACGACGCACCGCCGTGGAGAGGGAAGGGCTGTACGACAGCTAGACCATGCCCAGCGCGCGTTTGCCGTGGATGTTGAGATCGTTCACGGTAAAGCGGTCCTGCCAGGTTTTTTCATAATCCTCGCGCGGGAAGTCTCCCGGCGACGCGCCGGTCTCCAGCGCTTCCTTGACCTTCTTCGCGTAGGCGAGGTTTTTCTCGCACATCGGTGCGGCGGGGATGTACATCACGTTGCCCCAGCCCTGCTGATCTTCCACCGGCGCGACGGAGTGGATCACATCGCAGTGCCACCACACCGAATCACCCGCCTCCAGCGCAGGAATGCTGGTCAGCGCCTCGATAAGCAGCGGGTGCCACTTCTCGGAAACCGGCAGCACGCGCCCAGGCGCCACGCCGCACAGCTCGTCTTCCGGCACGTCGTCCAGCAGCGGACGCAGCAGAATGTACGCCATTGCTTCCGGGATCGGCACCACGTGCAGCAGCCCCTGGCCGGGGATCATATCCGACAGCGCCGTCCAGCCCTGGAAGGTGCGGAACACCGAGCATTTGGTGGTGTTATCGACGGTATACTCTTCCACTTCGGTACGGTGCGCGGCGTTCCACGGATCGTACTTGTCGACGTTGCCGTCAAACACGCGGGCGAAAACCTGCTGGTATGCCGGCAGCAGCCAGCGCTCCAGCGCGCCGGAGTCGGTATGCGCGCCGAGTCCTTTCGAGGTGGTTCCCGGCGGACGGCGGCGGATACGATCCGGGTAAATCACGCTCACGTCCGGGTCGAACCACTGCTTGCCGTTGCTCTCGAACGTCCATAAGCGGTTCAGGAACGACTGCACCTGCGCCATTTCTTCGCTCTGGCGCGCCTGCATTTGCGCCTGCGACCAGTAGATCGGGTAAATCTCCGGACGAGAAGCGGTCAGGGTGCCGAAGAAGTTATCGCCTGGCCCTTTGTACACCTCATCAAACTTGTTCAGATCGAGGTAGTCGAGCATCGACTGATCCCACGCCAGCGCCTGCTCGCGCGGGAAGTGACCTTTAATCACCGCGCAGCCGCGGCGCTTAACGGCCTCGCGCTGCGCGTCGGTAATGGTGCCGTTTTTCACATCGTTAAACGGAATCACCGGCCAGACGGATTCACCTTTATTTTTAAGGGCGTTAATTTCCGCCACGCGGGTGGCAATGCTGTCGCTGAGCTTGTCGAACACCGCCTGCACGTCGCCGATCTGCGCGCGTAACTCACGTTTCAACTGACGGATTGCCGCTTTGTGATCCGCCGGCAAGGTTTCACTGGTAAAGGTCATAACTGCCTCTCATCTTTCATTCGAAAGTAAAAGTGTCTACAAGTGATACTTTAAGTTAAAAATAAGTTAATGCAAGTTTAAAAACTTGACGTGTGCCACAGGACAGGAAAATGAGTGAGGGTGCCGGAGCAGGGCTCCGGCGAGAAGAGGTTCAGGCGTCGAACGGGGAATGGTTGTCGAGCACGGCCTGAATGACGTTCAGCGCGCCCTGATGGTTGTTGTCGTCAGTGCTGTAGCGGCTGATTTCTTTGATGCTTTCCGCCGCGTTGCCCATCGCAAAGGAATATTTTACCAGCTTCAGCATCTCGGCATCGTTGCCGCTGTCGCCAATGGCCACGCACTCTTGCGGAGAGATTTTCCAGCGTTTCAGCAGGCGGCTGATGCCGTTCGCTTTGTGCAGGCCGGGGATAATTAAATCGACAAAGCCAAAGCCGCTGGTGACCGGCTTCATGATGCCGTCCAGGGAGACGTGGAGTTTATCCACCAGATTAGGAATATCGCTGTCCGGCAGGTTCAGGGAGAACTTAAACAGCACGTCGTCAATGTCGCGGTAATCGCTGATGCGCTTTAAGCGGTGGTAGTGCTTTGACATTAGCGCCACGAACGCGTCCGGCGCTTTATCGCTGACGTAGGCGCTCTCCAGCCCGCAGGCCACGAAGTTCAGCGCTTTGTCTTTCAGCAGTTCGCCAATCACGATCTGCGACTCATGGCGGGTCAGCTCGCCGTGAAAAATCTGCTCGCCGCGATCGAACACCAGCGCGCCGTTTTCCGCCACGAAAGAGATCCGATCTTTAAGCTCCGGAAAGAAGGAGATGAGCTGGTAATACTGGTTGCCGCTGGCGACAACAAATTCAATGTCGCGGGCTTTAAGCTGTTCAAACTGTGCCTGGAAGCGGTCACGATCGTACTGCTTGGCATCATCAAGGAAAGTTCCGTCCATATCGGTGACGATAACTTTTACGGTCATACTGTGCTCCTGGGTCACTGCGTTTTGAAACATTCTAATAACAAGGTGACGAGGAGCACAAATTTAATTTCGAATGAAAGTCAGAAAGCCGGGTGGCGGCTTCGCCTTACCCGGCCTACGGGGAGACTCTGTAGGCCCGGTAAGCGCAGCGCCACCGGGCGTTTTCTTACAGCGTATGCTCAGTACGGGCGATAATATCGTCCTGCGCATCCGGCGACAGGGCGGTGAAGAACGCCGAGTAACCCGCGACGCGCACTACCAGGTCGCGGTACTGGTCCGGGTGTTTCTTCGCCTCCAGCAGCGTTTCGCGCGAGACGATGTTGTACTGAATATGCCAGCCCTTATGCACCTCGAAGAAGGTGCGCAGCAGCACCATCAGCTTCTGGCGATCGCTGTCGTTTTCCAGCGTCGACGGGTTCAGCTTCTGGTTCAGCAGCACGCCGCCGAGAATCGCTTCCGTCGGCAGTTTGCCCACCGAGCCAATTACCGCCGTCGGGCCGAGGTGGTCCGTACCCGAAGCCGGGCTGGCCCCTTCCGCCAGAGGGGTATGCGCCTTACGTCCGTCCGGTGTCGCCATCGTCGCCGCGCCAAACGGCACGTTCGCGGAGATGGAAGAGGTGCCCGCGTAATAGTTACCGCCAATCGGGCCGCGGCCGTAGCGCGGGTTATGGTACTGCTTCAGCTCCTCAATATAGGTCTGATAGGCGCGGGTCAGCAGCATATCCACGCTGTCGTCGTCGTTGCCGTACTTCGGCGCGCCGTTGATCAGGCGCTGGCGCAGCTGCTCGTGCGTCAGTCCGTCGAAATCATCGGCCAGCGCCGCCGCCAGCTGCTGCTGGCCGATGACGCCCTGTTCGAACACCAGCTTCTTCACCGCCGCCAGGCTGTTGCCGAGGTTGGCGATGCCCACCTGCAGGCCGGACACCCAGTCATACTTCGCGCCGCCCTGCTTGATGCTTTTCGCGCGCTCGATGCAGTCGTCCACCAGCGCCGAGCAGAGAATATCGTGGACGTTCTCCTCCAGCATGGTGTCTACCACGTACTCAATCTCGATGGATTTGCGGGTGTAGTAGCGGATCTGGGTATCCCACGCCGCCATCACCTCCTCGAAGTTATCGAAGTTACCGGCAGAGAGGGCTTTCTCCTGCGGCAGGAACACCTTGCCGCTGGTGGCGTCGCGGCCGCCTTCCAGCGCGGCCAGCATCACGCGGGCGAAGTTGATGAAGCTCATGCCGGTGCAGCGATAGCCCCATTTGCCGCCCACCGCGGTTTCGATACAGCCAATGGCCGCGTAGTCGTAGGCGTCGTCGCGTTCAACGCCGAGCTTGATGAATTCCGGAATGACGATTTCATCGTTGTTGAACGCCGGCATCCCGAAGCCGCAGCGGATCACCTGCACGCAGGCGTCGAGGAAGTCGTTGCTCATGCCCGCGTGATAGCGCACGCTCAGGTTCGGCTGGGTGGAGCGCAGGCGACCGCAGGATTCCAGAATCGCGTACGAGAGCGGGTTCACCGCGTCCATCGGCTCACCGTTAACCAGCTTCTGGCCGCCGATGGTGACGTTCTGGTACAGCGGGCTACCGGCGGAAGCCTTCGAGTGCGAGCCGGAGCGGATCTTATTCACTTCCAGCAATTTCAGCCAGCAGCTGTGCAGCAGCTCGATGGCGTGCTCGCGGTCCAGGCTCTGGTTCAGCTCCACGTCGCGGCGGTAGTACGGATAGAGATACTGGTCCATACGCGCGAAGGAGACGGAGTGGCCGTTGGACTCAATCTGCAGGATCAGCTGAATGAAGTAGCACAGCTGCAGCGCCTGCCAGAAGGTTTTTGGCGGCTCGTGGGCGATTACGTCACAGTTTTCCGCCATTGCCAGCAGCTCGTCGCGGCGGCTTACGCGGGTTTCGGTGGAGGCCATCTCGCGCGCCAGTTCGGCAAAGCGTTTGATGTGCAGGCTCACCGCTTCCAGCACGATGTCGATCGCCTTCAGGAACTGGTCGCCGTGCAGGTCTTCCAGCACCGTCAGGTTGATGCGCGAGCGGCGCTCGGCCACTTTGGCGCGCAGGCCGTCGAGACCTTTCTCCAGCACCAGAGGGAAGTTCACCGCCAGGTGCGCGTCGCCGGAGGTCATGTTACCTTCGGCTTTGATGATGCCGGTTTCCAGCAGGCCTTTCTGCTCGTCGGTGAACATGCCGTAGCAGCGGTCCTGCACCGTCTGGCCGCGCCACCATGGGCAGATTTCATGCAGCACGCGCTTGTTCTCTTCGCTCACCGCAAAGCCCGCGCCCGGACGGTCCGCCAGGTCGTCAATCTCTTTCTCAATCCAGGAGACGGTGTATTCCGGGAAGATCGGCGCGGCGCGCACTTCGCTGGCCTGGTTCCCGACGATCAGCTCGTCGTGCTTGATCCAGATGGTACGCTTGGCCAGGTGATGCGCCAGCGCCAGGGCGCGGCGCATCGGGATCGGCTTGTCCATGTGCTGCTGGTACATTTCGGTGTAATGCTGGGCGCGCTCGGTACAGACCGGCGGCTTCACGATATGCACCAGGGCCGTTTTGTGCGCCTTAATGCGCTCGCTGAGGGTGTTGAGATTCAGGGTGGTCATAAGTTTATCCTCGTAAGGTCGCGGTTAACCCTTTCTGGCAGGCGTACTGCTGCGCGAAGTCCAGCAGGGCAGGGTTATCCAGCGGTTTGTCAGGGGCAGAGTAGGGTTGGCCGAGCAGGGTGTATTTGTTCATGCCCAGCGTGTGATACGGCAGAAAATGAATATCGTCGACGCCGAGTTCATCGGCAGCGAAGTTGGTAATGGCGGTGATGGAGGCTTCATCCGCGTTGAAGCCCTGGATCAGCGGTACGCGGATGGTGATTGTTTTCCCGGCGGCGGCCAGGCGTTTCAGGTTGTCCAGGATGCGCTTAGCCGAACCGTCCGTCCACTGCTTGAAAACGTCTCCGTCGACATGCTTCAGGTCGGCGAGGAACAGATCGACGTACGGTAATGACGGCTCGATATAGTGCCACGGCACGTGAAGGCAGGTTTCGACGGCGGTGTGGATACCCTGGTCATGGCTTGCTTTAAACAGCGCGTGCGCCAGCTCCGGGTTCATAAACGGTTCGCCGCCGGAGAGGGTGATCCCGCCGCCGCTGCGGTCATAAAAAGGTTTATCGCGCAGTACGGTCGCCATGATCTTTTCGACCTGCTGTTCTTCGCCGCAAACGGTCAGCGCCTGCGTCGGGCAGCAGTCGGTGAGGGCATCAAGCGTCTCTTCACTCAGCTTTTCGCGGTGGATGACCAGGCCATTCAGCGCGCGTTCGATACAGCCCGGTGCCGCCTGCTGGCACAGGTCGCAGCCGTCCAGGCACAGACGCGCATCAAACAGCACGTCCCGGCTGCGGGAGCGGCTTTCCGGGTTCTGGCACCAGCGACAGCCCAGCGAGCAGCCTTTCAGGAACACCACGGTACGAATTCCGGGGCCGTCGTGGGTAGAGTAACGCTGAATATTGAAGATCATGTTTTTCGCCTCTCATCTTGCATATGAAGATTAAATTACTTTCGAATGAAAGTTATCTTGATGCAGGTCAACTCTTGAGCAGGTTTTGTCGTGATAGGGTAAGTGCAGGCTAATTTTGAGGGTGACATCATGGAACTTTATCTCGACACATCTGACGTTGCGGCAGTCAAAAAGCTGGCGCGTATCTTCCCGCTGGCGGGCGTGACCACCAACCCAAGCATTGTGGCGGCCGGTAAAACGCCGCTCGACGAACTGCTGCCCGCGCTGCACGACGCGCTGGGCGGCAAGGGCCGTCTGTTTGCGCAGGTAATGGCAACCACCGCCGAAGGGATGGTGGAAGACGCGCGTAAGCTGCGCGCCATCATTAACGATCTGGTGGTGAAAGTGCCGGTGACCGCAGAAGGGCTTGCGGCGATCAAGATGCTGAAGGCGGAAGGGATCCCGACCCTGGGCACGGCGGTCTACGGTGCCGCGCAGGGGATGCTCTCCGCGCTGGCGGGGGCGGAGTATGTGGCCCCTTACGTTAACCGCGTGGACGCGCAGGGCGGGGACGGGATCCAGACCGTGGTGGAATTACAGCAGTTGCTGACGCTGCATGCGCCGCAGTCAAAAGTGCTGGCCGCGAGCTTTAAAACCCCGCGTCAGGCGCTGGACTGCCTGCTGGCAGGCTGCGAGTCCATCACGCTGCCGCTGGACGTGGCGCAGCAGTTTATTACCTCTCCGGCGGTAGACGCAGCGATTGTGAAGTTTGAGCAGGACTGGCAGGGGGCGTTTGGACGGACGTCCATCTGACGCGGTTGCCGGGTGGCGCTGACGCTTACCCGGCCTACGTTCGAGCCGTTGTAGGTCGGGTAAGGCTAAGCCGCCACCCGACTTTTTACTGACTACACACCTCACACCCCGGATTACGCATTAGCTTCATTTCGCGGAACTGGCAGGTCATCGCGTCATACATCACGATTTTCCCCGCGGCGGGCGTGCCGTAATTCGTCAGCACCTTGATCGCTTCCATTGCCTGCAATGAACCAATCACGCCGACGAGCGGCGCCATCACGCCCGCCTCAACGCAGGTCAGCGCATTCTCGCCAAACAGACGGCTCAGGCAGCGGTAGCAGGGTTCACCCTCGGCGTACGTGAAGACGCTGATTTGCCCCTCCATGCGGATCGCCGCGCCGGAGACCAGCGGGGTTTTGTGAGCAAAACAGCCCGCGTTGAGCTGATTACGGACGGTGACGTTATCCGTGCAGTCCAGGACCAGATCGTGCCGGGCAATCTGCGCGGAGAGCGCGTCGTCATCCAGCATTGCGTCAATCAGCGTGAACTGAACGTGGGGGTTGATACGCGCCAGCGCAGCCCTGGCGGATTCCACTTTCGGCAGGCCCACCGTCGCGTCGCTGTGCAGCGTCTGGCGCTGCAGGTTGGACACCGATACGGTATCGAAATCCAGCAGCGTCATGCTTCCTACGCCCGCCGCAGCAAGGTACTGCGCGGCGGCGCAGCCCAGCCCGCCCAGCCCGACGACCAGCACGCTGGCCGCCTTGAGCGCTTCCTGACCTTCGAAATCAAACCCGCGCAGCACAATCTGGCGGTTGTAGCGCATCATCTCCGGGTCGCTCAGCTCCACCGTCATGTCAGCCTCCGAACAGGTGGTTAAAGCGCTCGACCTCAACCCATTCGCCGGCTTCCACGTTGCCGCGCTCGCGCTCCAGCACGATGAAGCAGTTGCCCAGACTGAAGGAGCTGAAAATGTGCGAGCCCTGATGTCCGGTGGTGCTCACTTCGAGCTCGCCGTCCGCACCGCGCGCCAGAATGCCGCGCTGGAAGTCGAGACGGCCCGGCGATTTTTTCAGCCGCGTGGCGGCACGCACGCGCAGGCGTTCCGGCAGCGGGCTGGCCTTGTTGCCGGAAAGCTTCGCCAGCAGCGGGAGCGCCAGCTGGTAGAAGGTGAGTGCCGCCGAGACCGGGTTACCCGGCAGGCCGCAGAACCAGCTGTGTGGAAGCTTGCCAAACGCGAACGGTTTGCCCGGCTTGATCGCCAGCTTCCAGAAGGCGATTTCGCCCAGCTCTTCAAGCAGGGTTTTGGTGTAATCCGCTTCGCCCACGGAGACGCCGCCGGAGCTGATGACCACGTCGGCGGATTTATCCGCCTCGATAAACGCCGCGCGCAGTTTTTCCGGGTCGTCAGGAATGATGCCGAGGTTAATCACCTCGCAGCCCAGCTGCTCCAGCATCAGGTGTACCGCCAGGCGGTTGGTGTCGTAAATCTGACCGTCCTGCAGCGGCTGGCCCGGAAGCTGCAGCTCGTCGCCGGTGGAGAAAACGGCGACGCGCACTTTGCGGATAACGTCAACTTCCGCGATGCCGAGCGAGGCCAGCACCGGCAGCTCCGCCACCGTCAGCCTTTGCCCGGCGGCAAAAACGGTCGCGCCGAGGGTGATGTCTTCACCCGTGCGGCGGATGTTCTGGCCCGCTTTGACGCTGGCGGTAACACGCACCCCGTCGTCGGTCTGTTCGGTCTCTTCCTGCATGACGACAGCGTCGCAGCCAGCCGGAACCGGCGCACCGGTCATGATGCGCACGCAGGTGCCCGCAGGCCATTCCCCGCTAAACGGCTGACCCGCAAAGGCTTTACCCGCCACTGGCAGGGCGTTACCCGTCTGGAGATCCGCCAGGCGTACCGCGTAACCGTCCATCGCGGAGTTATCAAACCCCGGTACGTTGAGCGGGGAGACGATATCGCGTGCGGCAATACGGCCAAAACAGCGCACGAGGGGCAGCGTCTCAACGTCATGCAGCGGGGAAACTCGGTCAAGCATCTGCGTGAGTGCCGTCTCAAGCGGCATCAGTCCGGCGGTAAAATCCATGGTGGGCTCCTGCGGAGTAACAACGAAAGCGTCCATTATGGCAGAAAAGTGCGGCTAACTGTATGACCGGAGGGTGTACGCTTTACATCACTGTTACGTCTTTCTATATTCAAAAATCATCTGAAGTTTCGTCGACGATAATGATATTTATAGAAAAAGCCGCAAAACAGGCTAACGGGTGATGCGAATGGTTAAGGCGGTAATCGCAATTCATGGCGGGGCCGGGGCAATCACCCGTGCACAGCTCACTCCTGAGCAGGAAAAGCGCTACATCGACGCGCTGTACGCCATTGTCGAAACGGGCCAGAAAATGCTGGAAGCGGGCGAGAGCGCGCTGGACGTGGTCACCGAGGCGGTACGCCTGCTGGAGGAGTGCCCGTTATTTAATGCGGGGATCGGTTCGGTCTTTACCCGGGATGAAACCCACGAGCTGGATGCCTGCGTCATGGACGGTATCTCCCTGAAAGCGGGGGCCGTGGCAGGCGTCAGCCACCTGCGTAACCCGGTGCTGGCCGCGCGTCTGGTGATGGAAGAGAGCCCGCACGTGCTGCTGACGGGCGCGGGGGCGGAGAGGTTTGCCTTCGAACACGGAATGGAGCCGGTATCGCCCGATCTGTTTTCCACAGAGGCGCGCTATCAGCAGCTGCTGGACGCCCGTTCGGCGGGTATGACGCAGCTTGACCATACTGCGCCGCTGGATGAGCGCAGCAAAATGGGCACGGTCGGCGCGGTGGCGCTCGACAAAGCGGGCAACCTCGCGGCGGCAACCTCCACGGGCGGGATGACCAACAAGCTCCCCGGACGCGTGGGCGACAGCCCGCTGCCGGGCGCCGGCTGCTATGCCAATAACGCGACGGCGGCGGTGTCGTGTACCGGCACCGGGGAAGTCTTTATTCGCGCCCTCGCGGCCTACGACATCACCGCGCTGATGGATTACGGCGGTTTAAGCCTGAGCGAAGCCTGCGAGCGCGTAGTGATGGAGAAACTGCCTGCCCTGGGCGGCGTCGGCGGGCTGATTGCAGTGGATCGCGAGGGCAACGTGGCCCTGCCGTTCAACAGCGAAGGGATGTACCGCGCCTGGGGCTATGCCGGTGATGAGCCGAGCACGGGGATCTATCGTGAATAAGGGGGCAGCGCGTGCCGCACAGTGAAGAGCTGGACAACCGCGAAGTGCTGGCTGTCCATCAGCTGAATATTGCGTTTCAGGAAGAGCGGCAGTTCATCCCCGCAGTACAGAATTTATCGTTTTCGCTCAGGCGCGGCGAGACGCTGGCGATTGTTGGCGAATCCGGCTCCGGGAAATCGGTCACCGCGCTGGCGCTGATGCGCCTGCTGGAACAGACGGGCGGGCAAATCAGCAGCGAGAAAATGCTGCTGCGCCGCCGTAACCGTCAGGTCATTGATTTAAACGAGCTGAGCGGCGCGCAGATGCAGGGCGTGCGCGGGGCGGACATTGCGATGATCTTTCAGGAGCCGATGACCTCCCTGAACCCGGTGTTCCCGGTCGGGGAACAAATTGCCGAGTCCATCCGCCTGCATCAGGGGCTAAGCGGTGATGAAGCGCTCAGGGAGGCCAGACGCATGCTGGAGCTGGTGCGCATTCCGGAGGCGCAGGCCATCCTGAGCCGCTATCCACATCAGCTTTCCGGCGGCATGCGCCAGCGGGTGATGATTGCCATGGCGCTCTCCTGCCGTCCGGCGGTGCTGATTGCCGATGAACCGACGACGGCGCTGGACGTGACGATTCAGGCGCAGATCCTGCAGCTCATCAAGGTGCTGCAGCAGGAGATGGAGATGGGGGTGATTTTCATCACCCACGATATGGGCGTGGTCGCCGATATCGCCGATCGGGTGCTGGTGATGCACAAGGGCAGCGCGGTGGAAACCGGCCCGGTCGAGCAGATTTTTCACGCGCCCGCGCATCCTTACACCAAAGCGCTGCTGGCGGCGGTTCCGCGCCTGGGGGCGATGAACGGCAGCGATCTGCCGCGTCGTTTTCCGTTGATTTCCCTGGAGGCGTCTGAGCCGCAGGAGGAGGAACGCGAGCAGGACACCGTGGTGCCGGGCAAGCCCATTCTGGAAGTGCGCAATCTGGTCACGCGTTTTCCGCTGCGCAGCGGCGTACTGAACCGCGTAAAGCGCGAAGTGCACGCGGTGGAAAACGTCAGCTTCGACCTCTGGCCGGGCGAAACGCTGGCGCTGGTAGGGGAGTCCGGCTGCGGTAAATCCACGACCGGGCGCGCGTTGCTCCGTCTGGTGGACGCGCAGGAGGGCAGCATTACCTTTAACGGCGAGCGCATTGATACCCTTCCGGACAGCAGGCTGCAGGCGGTGCGGCGGGATATTCAGTTTATTTTTCAGGATCCGTATGCCTCTCTCGATCCGCGACATACGGTGGGGTATTCGATCATGGAGCCGCTGCGGGTGCATAACCTGCTCGACGGCGAGGCGGCGCAGCGTCGCGTGGCCTGGCTGCTGGAGCGCGTTGGCCTAAAGCCGGAACACGCCTGGCGTTATCCGCACGAGTTTTCCGGCGGGCAGCGGCAGCGTATCTGCATCGCCCGCGCGCTGGCGCTGAACCCGAAAGTGGTGATTGCGGATGAATCCGTCTCGGCGCTGGATGTCTCTATCCGGGCGCAAATCATCAATCTGCTGCTGGATTTACAGCGGGATATGGGGATCGCCTTCCTGTTTATCTCGCACGACATGGCGGTGGTTGAGCGCATCAGCCATCGCGTGGCGGTGATGTTTATGGGGCAAATCGTGGAAATCGGGCCGCGAAGGGCGGTATTTGAGAACCCGCAGCACCCGTACACCCGCAAGCTCATCGCGGCGGTCCCGGTCGCCGACCCGGCGCATCGTCACGGCCAGCGCGTGCTGCTGCAGGATGAAATGCCGAGCAATATTCGTAAACGCGGCGAGGCCGTGGAGCGCGTGGCGCTGCGTGAGGTCGGTCCGGGTCATTTCGTGGCTCCCCCGCGTCAGGACAATGCCTTTTCGCGGTTATAACTTTCAACAGGCAGGAGAACATAATGGTTACATTTGTAGCGCGTAGATGGTTGTTAGCCGCGAGCGTGACGGCAGCCCTGGCCGCTGCCCCCGCGTTCGCTGCCAAAGATGTGGTGGTCGCCGTCGGCTCTAACTTCACCACGCTGGATCCGTATGACGCTAACGACACGCTCTCCCAGGCGGTGGCGAAATCGTTCTACCAGGGCCTGTTTGGCCTGGATAAAGAGATGAAGCTTAAAAACGTGCTGGCGGAGGGGTACACCGTTTCGGATGACGGGCTGGTGTACACCATTAAGCTCAAAACCGGGGTGAAGTTCCAGGACGGCACCGACTTTAATGCGGACGCGGTGAAGGTAAACCTCGATCGCGCCAGCAATCCTGAGAACAGCCTCAAGCGTTATAACCTCTATAAAAACATCGCCAAAACCGAGGTGGTCGACCCGGCGACGGTAAAAATCACCCTGAAAGAGCCGTTCTCCGCGTTTATCAATATCCTGGCGCATCCGGCGACGGCGATGATTTCCCCTGCCGCGCTGAAGAAATACGGCAAGGAGATTGGCTTCCACCCGGTGGGTACCGGTCCGTACGAGCTGGTCACCTGGAATCAGACCGATTTTGTGAAGGTGAAGAAATACGCGGGCTACTGGCAGAAAGGGCTGCCGAAGCTGGACACCATCACCTGGCGCCCGGTAGTGGATAACAATACCCGTGCGGCGATGCTGCAAACCGGCGAGGCGCAGTTTGCCTTCCCGGTCCCGTACGAGCAGGCCGCCATTCTGGAGAAAAACAGCAAGCTGGAGCTGGTCGCCAGCCCGTCGATCATGCAGCGCTACATCAGCATGAACGTCACGCAAAAGCCGTTCGATAATCCGAAGGTGCGCGAAGCCATTAACTATGCCATTAACCGCCAGGCGCTGGTGAAGGTCGCTTTTGCGGGCTATGCCACCCCGGCCACCGGCGTGCTGCCGCCGGCTATCGCGTATGCGCAAAGCTATCAGCCGTGGCCGTACGATCCGGCCAAAGCGCGCGAGCTGCTGAAAGAGGCGGGCTATCCGAACGGCTTTAGCACCACGCTGTGGTCGTCGCATAACCACAGTACCGCCCAGAAGGTGCTGCAGTTTACCCAGCAGCAGCTGGCGCAGGTGGGTATTAAGGCGCAGGTTACCGCCATGGATGCCGGGCAGCGTGCGGCAGAGGTCGAGGGGAAAGGGCAGAAAGAGAGCGGGGTGAGGATGTTCTACACCGGCTGGTCGGCCTCGACGGGTGAAGCCGACTGGGCGCTGTCGCCGCTGTTTGCCTCACAGAACTGGCCGCCAACCCTGTTCAATACCGCGTTCTACAGCAACCCGCAGGTGGACAAAGACCTGGCCGATGCGCTGAAAACCACCAAACCGGAGGAGAAAGCACGCCTCTACAAGGACGCGCAGGACATCATCTGGAAAGAGTCGCCGTGGGTGCCGCTGGTGGTGGAGAAACTGGTGTCAGCCCATAACAAAGCGTTGACCGGGTTCTACATCATGCCGGATACGGGCTTTAGCTTTGACGATGCGGATTTAAAATAACGCCCATGCTGAACTATGTTTGTAAACGCCTGCTGGGGCTTATCCCGACGCTGCTGATTGTGGCGGTGCTGGTGTTTTTGTTTGTCCATATGCTGCCGGGCGATCCGGCGCGTCTGGTTGCCGGGCCCGAAGCGGATGCCACGGTCATTGAGCTGGTGCGTAAACAGCTGGGTCTTGACCAGCCGCTGTATATGCAGTTTCTGCACTATATTGGCAACGTTCTGCAGGGTGACTTTGGTATCTCGATGGTGTCGCGTCGTCCGGTGTCGGAGGAGATCGCCAGCCGCTTTATGCCCACGTTCTGGTTAACGATAGCCAGCATGAGCTGGGCGGTGGTGTTCGGACTTGGCGCCGGGATTGTGGCGGCCGTCTGGCGCAACCGCTGGCCGGACAAGCTCGGCATGGCGCTGGCGGTGACCGGCATCTCCTTCCCGGCGTTCGCGCTGGGGATGCTGCTGATGCAGATCTTCTCCGTTGAGCTGGGCTGGCTGCCCACCGTCGGGGCCGATACCTGGAAGCATTACATTCTACCCTCGATGACGCTGGGGGCTGCCGTGTCGGCGGTGATGGCCCGCTTTACCCGCGCCTCGTTCGTTGACGTGCTGAGCGAAGATTATATTCGCACCGCGCGGGCGAAAGGGGTCAGCGAGAAGTGGGTCATTCTCAAGCACGGGTTCCGCAATGCGATGATCCCGGTGGTGACGATGATGGGGCTGCAGTTTGGCTTCCTGCTGGGCGGCTCTATCGTGGTGGAAAAGGTCTTTAACTGGCCGGGGCTGGGACGTCTGCTGGTCGATTCCGTCGAGATGCGCGACTATCCGGTGATTCAGGCGGAAGTCCTGCTTTTCTCGCTGGAGTTTATTCTTATCAACCTCGTGGTGGACGTGCTCTACGCCGCCATTAACCCGGCCATCAGGTATAAGTAAGATGCGATTATTGAACTGGCGGCGTCAGGCCGTATTAAACGCCATGCCGGGGCTAAAACCGGACCACATCCGCACCCCGTGGTCTGAATTCTGGCGGCGCTTTCGCCGTCAGCCGGTCGCGATGACGGCGGGGCTGTTCGTGCTGCTGCTGATCGTGGTGGCGATCGTGGCGCCGTGGGTGGCGCCGTTTGATGCGGAAAACTATTTTGACTACGACCGCCTGAACGACGGGCCCTCGATGCTCCACTGGTTCGGCGTGGACTCTCTCGGGCGGGATATCTTTAGCCGGGTGCTGGTGGGGGCGCAGATTTCGCTCGCCGCCGGGGTGTTTGCGGTGCTGATCGGCGCGACCATTGGGATCGTGCTGGGGCTGGTCGCCGGCTATTACGAAGGCTGGTGGGACCGCATCATCATGCGCATCTGCGACGTGCTGTTTGCCTTCCCCGGCATTCTGCTGGCGATTGCCGTGGTGGCGATCATGGGCAGCGGCATGGCCAACGTCATCATTGCGGTCGCGGTGTTTTCGATTCCGGCCTTTGCCCGCCTGGTGCGCGGCAACACGCTGGTGCTGAAACAGCAGACCTTCATCGAGTCGGCCCGCAGTATGGGGGCCAGCGACGCCACCATCCTCTTCAGCCATATTCTGCCGGGGACGGTGTCGTCCATCGTGGTCTACTTCACCATGCGTATCGGCGTGTCGATTATCTCGGCGGCGAGCCTGTCGTTTCTGGGGCTAGGGGCACAGCCTCCCACGCCGGAGTGGGGCGCGATGCTGAACGAGGCGAGGGCCGATATGGTGATTGCGCCACACGTGGCGATCTTCCCAAGCCTGGCGATTTTCCTGACCGTGCTGGCGTTTAACCTGCTGGGGGATGGGCTGCGCGACGCGCTGGATCCGAGGATAAAGGGGTAGTGCAGTGAAATGTGCCGGGTGGCGGCTACGCCTTACCCGGCCTACAAAAGCGGAGTGGGGAGATTAAACCCGGCTACCCCACAGGTCATACTCATCCGCGTTTTCAACCTTCACGCGAATAACATCACCCGGCTTAACGTTGGTTTCGCCATTCAGGTACACCGCACCGTCGATTTCAGGGGCGTCCGCCATGCTGCGGCCAATCGCACCTTCTTCGTCCACTTCGTCGATGATAACCATGATCTCGCGGCCCACTTTTTCCTGCAGACGCTCGGCAGAAATCTGCTGCTGAAGCTGCATGAAGCGGTTCCAGCGCTCCTCTTTCACCTCTTCCGGCACCTGGTCCGCCAGCTCGTTGGCGGTTGCGCCTTCTACCGGGCTGTACTTGAAGCAGCCGACGCGGTCCAGACGCGCTTCTTTCAGGAAGTCGAGCAGCATCTGGAAATCTTCTTCGGTTTCACCCGGGAAGCCAACGATGAAGGTGGAGCGCAGGGTCAGGTCCGGGCAGATCTCACGCCACTGCTTGATGCGCGCCAGCTGACGGTCAACGGAGCCAGGACGTTTCATCAGCTTCAGGATACGCGGGCTGGCATGCTGCAGCGGGATGTCCAGGTATGGCAGAATCTTGCCTTCCGCCATCAGTGGGATCACGTCGTCAACGTGCGGGTACGGGTAAACGTAGTGCAGACGCGTCCAGATACCGAGTTTGGACAGCTGCTCGCACAGGCCGACCATGCTGGTTTTCACCGGCTCGCCGTTGTGGAAACCGGAGCGGTGCTTAACGTCCACGCCGTAAGCTGAGGTGTCCTGGGAGATGACCAGCAGTTCCTTCACGCCTGCATCGGCCAGACGTTTGGCTTCCGCCAGCACTTCGCCGATTGGACGGCTCACCAGATCGCCACGCATGGACGGGATGATGCAGAAGGTGCAGCGGTGGTTGCAGCCTTCGGAAATTTTCAGGTACGCGTAGTGGCGCGGCGTCAGCTTCACGCCCTGTTCCGGCACCAGGCTCAGGAACGGGTTGTGCTTGGGTTTTGGCACGTAGTGATGAACATGTTGCAGCACCTGCTCGTAGCTGTGCGGGCCGGTAATCTCCAGCACCTTCGGGTGCACTTCGCGGATCTGGTCTTCTTTCGCGCCCAGACAGCCGGTCACGATCACTTTGCCGTTTTCGGTCAGCGCTTCACCGATGGCTTCCAGTGACTCCTGGACCGCGCTGTCGATAAACCCGCAGGTGTTAACGATCACCATATCGGCGTTGTCGTAGCTTGGCACCACGTCATAGCCCTCGGTGCGCAGTTCGGTCAGGATGCGTTCTGAATCCACCAGGTTTTTCGGGCACCCTAATGATATAAATCCAATCTTAGACATTTTTTTGTACAATCAGTTGCTCACATTGCCGGGGATTATATAGATGCCACAACTTTATAGCTACATCAGGTGGTCAACAGATCGCCAGGACAAAGGGACAACCAGAAACAGGCAGCTTGCAGCCGCGAGAGTATATGCGGCTGAAGCTGGGCTGGAAATGGTTGAGATCGAAGATCCTAACGTCAGTGCTTTTCGTGGCAAGAATACCAACACAGGAAAATTAGGGGATTTTATAGATGCAGTTTGAATCGCCACGGGTTTAACAGACACCTCAGAGTCATTTAAGATGACTTAAAGAGAGGTGCCCATGAGCGGTAAGCGTTATCCTGAAGAGTTTAAAATTGAAGCAGTCAAACAG
>NZ_VDAF01000042.1:0-20189 GCF_019584525.1 Enterobacter sp. EC_50
GCTCAATGTGGCAGTTACTGAAAAAGGTCCGCCATTTTATGGAAACCGCCAGCCCATTCCCCGGAGGAAAACATGGTCAGGCAAAAGTGTAGCGGTATTAGGCGCAGCTATTTAGCTATAAAGGAGTATTTTTTATTTTCCCCTGACTGCAAATCAACCAATTTGAGTGCGTCATTATTTTTATCCTCAGCTTTCAAATTTTTAGCTCAAAGTTAGGATTAATCTGAACAGTTGTTTACAAGTCCTTCCTGTCTATCCATATTTCCAACGCAAGCGAAGCGCAAATTTACAAATATTTAAAAATAACGCAACTGCAAATAGCAAAACGCATTTGACGGATCGCACACAGCGACTAGAGTTATTACTCGAACGACGAGTGATACGGAATATTTTCGTATCGTACTGACATAACCAATATATGACTATGAGGTTTAATATGGCAGAGCATCGTGGTGGTTCCGGTAATTTCGCTGAAGACCGTGAAAAAGCATCAGAAGCTGGACGTAAAGGTGGCCAGCACAGCGGTGGTAATTTTAAAAACGATCCGCAACGCGCATCTGAAGCGGGTAAGAAAGGGGGACAGAACAGTCACGGCGGAGGCCGTAAATCTGATAACTCCTGATCTTATTTACTACTCTTTTAATAAAACCAGAGAGCATGCTGCGGGCTGAAAAGCTCGCAGTACCCTTTCTTTATTTTACCGGAGCGTAATAATTATGAATATGAAAAATGTAGAGGATGTATTTATTCATCTTCTGTCGGATACCTACAGCGCAGAAAAGCAGCTTACCCGAGCGTTAAGCAAACTTGCCCGCGCCGCCTCCAGCGAGAAGCTGAGCGCCGCCTTTACCGCACACCTTGAAGAGACGCAAGGTCAGATCGAACGCATCGACCAGATCGTGGAACAGGAAGACGGCATCAAGCTCAAGCGCATGAAATGCGTCGCAATGGAAGGCTTAATTGAAGAAGCTAATGAAGTCATCGAAAGCACGGAAAAAAATGAAGTCCGTGATGCCGCATTAATTGCCGCTGCGCAAAAAGTGGAGCATTACGAAATAGCCAGCTACGGTACCCTTGCCACCCTGGCAGAACAGCTCGGCTATAAAAAAGCCGTTAAGCTTCTTGCCGAAACGCTGGAAGAAGAGAAAGAGACCGACCTTAAACTCACCGACCTGGCCGTTGGCAATATTAACCAAAAAGCGCAGAAATGACGCGACAATACAGGTTAAATAAAATGAGCATCAGTCCCAGGACAATTAAACGGTGCCATTTAGCGGCAGCGATAATATGGTTCATTCTCGCTATCCCTTCCGTCATCTGGTGGAAGAACAGCGTGCTATGGGTCATTATCATCAGTATTTATGCCAATATTGTCGGCCATTTATCTGGCTACAGTGCCGCACGTGCCGATCAGGCTGCTGAAAGTGAGACCAAATAAGCGAACCCCTAATGAGGATACAATGATGAATCACGTAGAACACTACCATGACTGGCTACGCGATGCCCATGCAATGGAAAAGCAAGCCGAATCTATGCTGGAATCCATGGCCAGCCGTATCGATAATTATCCTGATGTTCGCGCCAGAATTGAGCAACATATTAATGAGACAAAACGGCAAATCACATTGCTGGAGGAAATCCTCGACCGTAATGATATTTCTCGTTCGGTCTTAAAAGACTCGATGAGCAAAATGGCGGCGCTGGGACAATCCATCGGCGGCATGTTCCCTTCTGACGAAATCGTGAAGGGCTCGATCAGCGGCTATGTTTTCGAACAGTTTGAAATCGCCTGCTATACCTCCCTGCTGGCGGCGGCCAAAAAAGCGGGTGACACCGCCTCGATACCCGCTATTGAGACGATCCTCGCCGAAGAGCGCGAAATGGCCGACTGGCTGATTCGTCATATCCCGCAAACGACGGAACAGTTCCTGCTGCGTTCAGACGCGGCGGGTGTCGAAGCGAAAAAATAACCCACAGGAGAGTGAGCATGTTTCGACACGTCAAACAGCTGCAATACACGGTTCGCGTCGCCGAACCGAATCCCGGCCTGGCGAACCTTTTACTGGAACAATTTGGCGGACCGCAGGGTGAACTGGCCGCCGCCTGCCGTTACTTTACGCAAGGGTTGAGCGATGACGATCCGGGCCGTAAAGACATGCTGATGGATATCGCGACCGAGGAGTTAAGCCACCTCGAAATCATCGGTACCCTGGTCGGTATGCTGAATAAAGGTGCCAAGGGCGCGCTGGCGGAAGGGGTGGAAAATGAGGCCGAGCTGTATCGCTCCATGACCGAAAACGGCAATGACAGCCACATCACCTCCCTGCTCTACGGCGGCGGAACCCCGCTAACCAACTCAGCGGGCGTACCCTGGACGGCGGCCTACGTCGACACCATTGGCGAGCCGACGGCGGATCTGCGTTCGAACGTGGCGGCCGAGGCCAGAGCCAAAATCATCTATGAACGGCTGATCAACGTGACTGACGATCCCGGCGTTAAAGATGCCCTGGCGTTTCTGATGACGCGTGAGGCGGCGCATCAGCTCTCCTTTGAGAAGGCGCTGCAGTCCATCCGTAATAATTTCCCACCGGGAAAACTGCCGCCAATCGAGGAATTCACCAACAAGTACTACAATATGTCTGAAGGTGGAGAGGTTCGCGGAAGCTGGAACAGCGATAAACATTTCGATTACGTTGAGTCCCCCCAGCCTGCGGTGGATGGCGGCGATGGCAGTGCCAGCGTGACGCTCACAACCGAGCAGGCAACCCTGGTTAAGGCGATGTCTGCCCGCACGAAGTCCGATCCACATTCCGACCCGCTGACCGGTGCCGAGCTGGGTGCCGGTAAGACTAAACCGTAATCGGTTTGCCGGGCAGGCCTGACCTGCCCGGCAATTCGCGTGCCCCATCGTCTCAGAGGTACGGACCATGTTCGAACTCGATGCGTTTCATCTGGCTAGAATTCAGTTCGCTTTTACCGTCTCGTTCCACATCCTGTTTCCTGCGATCACCATCGGTCTCGCCAGCTACCTGGTGGTGCTGGAGGGCATGTGGCTGCGCACCAAAAACGACGTCTGGCGATCGTTGTACCACTTCTGGCTAAAGATATTTGCCGTTAACTTCGGCATGGGCGTCGTTTCCGGGCTGGTGATGGCGTACCAGTTTGGCACCAACTGGAGCGGGTTCTCCCAGTTCGCGGGCAGCATTACCGGCCCGCTTCTGACCTACGAGGTATTAACCGCCTTCTTCCTGGAGGCCGGATTCCTTGGCGTTATGATGTTCGGCTGGAACAAGGTCGGCCCGGGGCTGCACTTCTTTTCGACCTGCATGGTGGCGCTCGGCACGCTGATGTCGACCTTCTGGATCCTCGCCTCTAACAGCTGGATGCATACGCCGCAGGGTTTCACTATCGAAAACGGGCAGGTTATCCCGCAGGACTGGCTGGCAATCGTCTTTAACCCCTCCTTCCCGTACCGTCTTATTCATATGGCTATCGCCGCGTTCCTGAGCAGCGCGCTGTTTGTCGGCGCGTCGGCCGCCTGGCATCTGCTGCGCGGTAACGATACGCCCGCCGTTCGCACCATGTTTTCGATGGCGATGTGGATGGCGCTGCTGGTCGCCCCTATCCAGGCGGTGGTGGGCGATATGCACGGCCTGAACACGCTTGAGCATCAGCCAGCCAAAATCGCCGCTATTGAGGGTCACTGGGAAAATCCGCCCGGCGAGGCCACCCCGCTGCTGCTGTTTGGCCTGCCGGATATGGAGGAAGAGCGCACCAAATACGGCCTGGAGATCCCCGCGCTCGGCAGCCTGATTCTGACGCACAGCCTGGATAAACAGGTCCCGGCCCTGAAAGACTTCCCGAAAGAGGATCGCCCCAACTCGACCATCGTTTTCTGGTCGTTCCGCATTATGGTGGGGATGGGTCTGCTGATGATTACCCTCGGTCTGCTCAGCCTCTGGCTACGCTATCGCCATCGACTTTACCACTCGCGTCCGTTCCAGTGGTTTGCCCTCTGCATGGGGCCTGCGGGGCTGGTCGCGCTGCTTGCCGGCTGGGTGACCACCGAAGTGGGCCGTCAGCCGTGGGTTGTCTATGGCTACCTGCGCACCATCGACGCGGTATCGCTGCACAGCACCCTGCAGATGAGCATTAGCCTGCTGGCGTTCTTCGTCGTCTACTCATCCGTATTTGGCGTGGGCTATGTTTATCTCATCCGGCTGATTAAGAAAGGTCCTCAGCCCGTTGATACGCTGACGTCAAACACCTCGGGCACGCCTGCCCGTCCGCTGTCAGCCGCGGAGTCTGTTCCGGAAGAGGAGAGAATCTGATGGGCGTCGATATCTCAGTGATTTGGTTTGCCATCATCGTGTTTGCCACGCTGATGTATATCATTATGGACGGCTTCGATCTGGGGATTGGCCTGCTGTTTAACTTCGTGGGCGATGCCAAAGAGCGCGATGTGATGGTTAACAGCGTGGCGCCCGTCTGGGACGGCAACGAGACCTGGCTGGTGCTCGGCGGCGCGGGGCTGTTCGGCGCGTTTCCGCTGGCCTATGCGGTGATCATTGATGCGCTGACCATCCCCCTCACCGCGATGCTGATCGGCCTCATCTTTCGCGGCGTTGCCTTTGAGTTCCGCTTCAAAGCCACCCCTTCACACCGCAAATTCTGGGACTACTCCTTTGCCGGCGGCTCCCTGCTCGCCACCTTCAGCCAGGGCGTGGTGGTGGGCGCCGTGATCAACGGCTTTGACGTGGAGGGCCGACGTTTTGTCGGCTCTTCGCTGGACTGGCTCACGCCTTTCAACCTCTTCTGCGGCATCGGTCTGGTCGTCGCCTACACGCTGCTGGGCACCACCTGGCTCATCATGAAAAGCGAAGGCGCGCTGCAACAACGCATGCGCGAACTGACCCGCCACGTGCTGCTGGCGCTGATGGTGGTTATCGCGGTGGTCAGCGTCTGGACGCCGCTCGGCTGGCAGTACGTCGCCGACCGCTGGTTTACCCTGCCCAACTTCTTCTGGTTCCTGCCGGTTCCGCTGCTGGTCGGGATCTTCAGCGTGCTGATCTGGCGCCTGACCCGCAATCCGGACAGCCACGCGCGCCCTTTCCTGCTGACGCTGGGGCTGATCTTCCTCGGGTTCAGCGGACTGGGTATCAGCCTCTGGCCGAACATTATTCCGCCGCGTATCACTCTGTGGGAGGCCGCGGCCCCGCCTGCCAGCCAGCTGTTTATGCTGGTTGGGACGTTACTGATTATTCCGGTGATCCTGGTGTACACCGCCTGGAGCTACTACGTGTTCCGGGGCAAGGTTTCGGATACTGAAGGCTATCACTGAGGCACGCTATGACGGACTGGCATACACGGGCCATTATTTACCAGATTGATACCGCACTCTTTTATGATTTGAACGGCGATGGCTGCGGGGACATCGCCGGGATAGCGGCCAAGCTGCGGTACATTCGCCGCATGGGGGCGACGGTTATCTGGATCACCCCGTTTTACCTCACGCCCTTTCTCGATGAAGGCTATGACGTCAGCGACCATCTCCAGGTGGATCCCCGCTTCGGAAAGCTGGCCGATATCATCGCCTTTATTGAACAGGCCCGCGAGCTGGGCATGCAGGTCATTATTGAACTGCTGATCCAGCACACCTCTGACGCGCATCCCTGGTTCCAGCAGGCCCGCCGTAACCCGGCGTCACCCTATCGGGATTACTACCTCTGGTCAGATAGTGACGACGACGATACGCCCCCCATGTTTCCCGGCGTGGAGGAGAGCATCTGGACCTGGGATGACGAAGCGGGACAATACTACCGGCACATGTTCTATCGCCACGAACCGGACCTGAACCTGACCTCGCCCGCGGTGCTGAAAGAGATCGAGAACATCATCCTCTTCTGGCTCAAGCTGGGCGTGTCGGGGTTCCGCCTGGATGCCGCCTCCCACCTGACCACGCAGGCGGGAAACGGTGATGAAAAAAAGGGGCTGTGGATCCTCGAACATATGCGCCGTCTGATTGAGGAGCATAATCCGGACGCGATCCTGCTGGGTGAAGTGGACGTCGAGGTGGAGGCCTATCAGGACTACTTTGGCAATAATGACCGCCTGAATCTGGTGCTCAATTTCTGGCTCAACAAGTATTTTTACGTCAGCCTGGCCCGCAAAAGCGCCCGTCCGCTGCGCAACGCGGTGAAGAAAATGATCGTCCCGCCCGATTCATGCTGTTTTGCCAACTGGCTGCGCAATCACGACGAGCTGGATCTGGAGGGCATCAGCCAGAAAGACAAACAGTTTGTCCTCGATACCTTCGCCCCTGACGACGAGATGAACGTCTACCAGCGCGGGATCCGCCGCCGCCTGGCGCCGATGCTCAACGGCGATCTGAAGCGGCTGGCGTTCTGCCACGCGGTACTCTTTTCCCTGCCCGGCGTTCCGGTGATGCGCTATGGCGATGAGATCGGCATGGGAGATGACCTCGATCTGGAGGAGCGCTACGCTGTGCGCACCCCCATGCAGTGGGCGGGATCGCAAGGCGGCGGTTTTTCGGCAGCCGACCCGGAAAAATTTATCGCGCCGATTATTGACCGCGGTCCTTACCGCTATCAAAAAATCAACGTCGCTGATTCGCTGCTCCACCGCAACTCGCTCCTGCACCGCATCATTGATATCGCCAATACCCGCTCGGAGTTCCCCGAAATTGCCGTTGCGCCCTTTCGGCTCCTCACGATCGATAGTGACGCGGTGCTGGGGATCTATTACGAGACCGAAGAACGCAGCATCCTGACCTTTGTTAACTTCAGTGACCAGCCGGTGCAGTTCACCGTGAAGGGGATCCGCAACACGACCTGGACCGCCTGTCTCGCGGACAAACGCTACGATGACGCGCTGGTTTGCGGTAAAACCGTCGAGCTCAGCCTTGGCGGCTACGGCTATCGCTGGTTCTGGACGCACCGCAGCGCGCTGCGCTGATTACGGTTTCCGGCGGGTTATCAAACGCGTCAACACAATACCCGCCACCGCAAGGGCCCCTAACGCCACTTTGCCCGGCATACCGGAGGTCACGGACGTCGCGCGGGTTTTCGCTTCGTCAGTGAAGCGACCATGGATTTTGTGCAGATCGTTAACCGGCTGGTCGAGATAATCCCGGCGGTCCGGCGCGTTCAGATCGTCGGTCATCTGACCTTCCCAGGCTTTCTTCACCATCAGCCTGTCCAGAAAACCCGGGAAGAGGAACTGCCCGACAATCGACTGAATGGTGCTGCTGCCAACCCACAGCTCGCGCACCGGCTTTTGCGCCACCCTGAAGATGGCGCTGGCGGCGACTTCAGGCTCGAACACCGGCGGTACCGGCCGCATCGCCCACGCGAACTTGTTCCTTGCCCATTCGAACTGCGGCGTATTGAGCCCCGGCATCTGCACCATCGAAAGCTGAACCCGGCTGTTCTCATGCATCAGCTCGGTGCGCACCGCATCGGTAAACCCGCGGATCGCCGCTTTGGCCCCGCAGTAGGCGGACTGCAGGGGAATGGAACGGTAGGCCAGCGCGGACCCAACCTGAATAATCACGCCCCTGTCGCGCGGAACCATAAGCTCAAGCGCCGCGCGGGTGCCGTTCACGTAGCCGAGGTATGTCACCTCGGTCACGCGCCGAAACTCGTCCGGCGTAAGGGTACGAAACGGTGCCAGCACGGCCCCCATGGCGTTGTTGACCCAGACATCAATCGCACCGAGACGATACTCAATCTCGTTAGCCGCATCCACCACCGCCTGACTGTCGGCGACGTCCGCCTGCACGGCGTGCGCATTTACGCCGAAGCGGCGCAGCTCTTCCTGGGTGGAGTGCAGGCTTGCCTCATCACGGGCGATGAGGCCCACATCGTAACCTGCTTTTGCAAAGCGCAGCGCCGTGGCTTTTCCCACGCCCGCCGTCCCACCGGTAATCACTATGACAGCCATAGAACCTCCACGTGAACTCAACCGTTATGCCCGTCCGACAATGCTGTCACCAGCTCTGCCAGCGAAAAATGCACCGCTTTTTCCACCACGTCCTGACAGTCTCCGGAGAAAAGCACGGTACGGGTTTTCGTCTCGCCACGTATGTTCCACGCAAAACAGACCGTCCCCGCCGCCGTGCCGTCGTCGCCCCCTTCCGGGCCAGCGTATCCGCTGATGGCGATGCTGATATCCGCCTGGGCAATGTCGCGGATGCTGGCGGCCATCTCGGTCACCGTCTGTTCGCTGACGGCGGTATAGCGCGCCAGCGTTTCAGGCCGCACGCCGAGGATCCGCGCTTTCGCGGCATCGCTGAACACCACCAGCCCGACATCATAAAAATCGGCCGTGTTCTCTTCAGCGCAGAGCGCCACCGAGAGCTTTCCCCCGGTGCAGGATTCCGCCGTGGTTAAGCGCAGCCCGGCATCGGTTAACTTGCTCGCCAGTTTTTTTGTCAGTTCACCGACGGTGTAATCGTTATCGTGCAAAAGATTGCTCATCTTGCCGCCTCTTATTTCTCAAAAGGAATGATTGAAATATGTCCATTGCGCTCAAGTATGGCATATTTAATTTGGCTTATTTCGGTAATGCCATTATTCTGACGCGCGGAAACCAGAATATCATCGCAAGAGACATCGACCTTTTTGAGTTTATCCGCCAGGGGAATGCCGTTTTCCACCAGAATCACGGGTGTTCCGTCCAGAATATTCTCTACCGGGGAAAAATACTTTTTCATAAGGCCAAAAATAATATCCACTACCACCAGGGTGGTAATCGTAATCATCGCGCCGGTGACGGAAAAATCCTGCCCCAGAAGCGCCTGCTGCGTGGCTTCACTAATTATCAGGAGAAGAATGAGATCAAAGCTGGTCATCTGCAGCAGCGCGCGTCGCCCGGCCACTTTAAATACCACCACGAGGAACAGATAAATCGCCAGCGCACGAAAGACCATATCCATATCAGCCTCCTACGGGTAAATAAATTGCCAGAGGGTGATCTCCGGTTCGTTGTTTACGCGGATGACCGAGTTCCATTTACCGGCTCGGGACGGTGTGGTAAAGAGTAATACCGAAAAGTTGTCCGTCTTTTTCAGGTTGTGATAAACAAAATAAAGGCTGTTTCCGTGGCTGAACATGGCGTCCGGCTGGGGCCAGACGCTGCCTGGATCATACGCCTCGCTACTCTCGCTGGTGACGCTGAGGGTATAGGTCCCCTCCGTTTTCACCGGAAACGCAAGCTGCATCCGTGTCTCCGTCTCCCGCCGCCCAAAGCGCTCATAGTTTATGGTCAGCGACTTAGCGGAATTTGTTTTTACCGTATCGCTGACTATTCCGCTTGAAAACAGACCGGCAATGGCGGCAACGATAATACCTAACAGAACAATAAACCCCACCTGACGAAACGCGTATTCAAACGTCAGCAAGCGATATCTTTCCTCTATCCCGGGTAACTTTTCATTTTCATGCTTCATGGCCATCGTCACCGTTTCGCTTATTATCCGATAATTTTGATTTCTAACGCGATTGTTTTTAGGACTTATCACATTTGCCACATAAAGGAATAGCAACAATACTTAATAAGTCAAGACACCCAAAATGAAGGATATCCGATGAAATTATCGCTTATTTCCGCTTTTTTGATATTTCTGGTTCCGGCCGCATGGGCAGATAATAACGGCGGGTTACAAAAAGGTGAAGCCCCACCGCCGCCCCACGCCCTGGATAGCGGATATCGCGGAACCGATGACGCGCGTATTATGACCATCGATCAGGCAAAACAACTGCACGACGGTGCGACCATTTCATTACGCAGTAATCTTATTGACGGTAGCGGCGATAAGTTTGTATTTCAGGATAAAACCGGAAAAATCGACGTTATTATTCCCCAGGCAGTCTTCGACGGCAGAACGGTAAAACCCGACCAGATGATCAGCATCAACGGTTCGCTTGATAAAAAATCATCTCCTGCTGTCGTCCGTGTCGATCGTTTGCAGAAATAATTCAGCGAAGCGTTAACGCTGCAGTTATCCATCAAATCTCACCCCTTGGCTTAAGGAGTCAGCTATGAGTGATACCCAACAACGTACGAACGCTTACCCGCAGCCCCCGTTCCCGGAACAGCCGCAAACGCCACCGGGACTGGCATCCGAAATGCAACCTGTACCCGACCACGGTGAAACCAGCTACAAAGGGCATGGCCGCCTGGCCGGTAAAAAAGCGCTGATCACCGGCGGTGACTCGGGTATCGGTCGCGCAGTGGCCATCGCCTATGCCCGCGAAGGCGCAGACGTGGCCATTAATTACCTGCCTGAAGAGGAAAAAGACGCCGCGGAGGTCATCGACCTGATCAAAGCCGAAGGCCGGAACGCCGTCGCGCTGCCGGGGGACGTTCGGGACGAAACCTTCTGCCAGAATCTGGTCGAAGAAGCCGTCTCGAAGCTGGGCGGGCTGGATATTCTGGTCAATAACGCCGGTCGTCAGCAGTTCCGTGAATCCCTTGAAGAGCTGACTACCGAAGATTTTGACGCGACGTTTAAAACCAACGTCTATGCCCCATTCTGGATCACGAAGGCGGCGCTGCGCCACCTGAAAGCCTCGTCTGTTATCATTAATACCTCCTCCGTTCAGGCCGTGAAGCCGAGCCCGGTGCTGCTGGACTACGCCCAGACCAAAGCCTGCCTGGCGGTATTTACCAAATCCTTAGCCAAGCAGCTGGGTCCGAAAGGCATTCGCGTCAACGCGGTCGCCCCTGGCCCTTACTGGACGGTGCTGCAATCCAGCGGTGGCCAGCCGATGGAAAAAGTGAAGGAGTTTGGCGGCGATACCCCGCTGGGACGTCCGGGTCAGCCCGTCGAGATTGCCCCGCTGTACGTCACGCTGGCCTCGGATGAATGTTCATTTACCTCCGGCCAGGTATGGTGTTCTGACGGCGGTGACGGCGTGATCTGACCCCTTAACCCTCCCTCTCTGCAGTGAGCAATAAATGAACAAGGATGTTCACTTTTCTTCCCCTGCCGAAAAACATGTTGTAACTCAAACAGATCAAATGTTAAAAATATTTTGCTATCAAGTTATCAAAATTAAACAACTTAGCTTGTCACCCGCATCGCTCTGTTTTTAACATCGCCTATGGAAAAAAATGGTCTGTTCAGTCAGCGCATACGCTTGCGCCATTTGCATACATTTGTGGCCGTCGCTCAACAGGGAACGCTGGGGCGTGCGGCTGAAACTCTTAACCTGAGCCAGCCTGCGCTCTCGAAAACCCTCAACGAGCTTGAACAGCTGACCGGCGCCCGTCTTTTTGACCGGGGTCGGCTGGGGGCGCAGCTTACCATCGTGGGCGAACAGTTCCTTACGCACGCCGTCAAAGTGCTGGATGCGCTCAATACCGCAGGCCAGTCCCTGCACCGAAAAGAAGAACACACCAGCGAGGTCGTCCGCGTCGGGGCACTGCCCACCGCCGCGCTGGGCATTCTTCCGCCGGTGATTGGCCAGTTCCACAAGCAGCAACGGCATACCACGATCCAGGTTGCCACCATGAATAACACCATGCTGCTCGCGGGGCTGAAATCGGGCGAGCTGGATATCGGGATTGGCCGCATGTCCGACCCTGAACTGATGGGCGGTCTCAATTACGAGCTGCTGTTCCTGGAGTCCCTGAAGCTGGTGGTTCGTCCCGATCACCCTCTGCTGCAGGACACGGTGACGTTAAGCCGCGTCATGGAGTGGCCGGTGGTGGTGTGCCCGAAAGGGACCGTCCCGCGTCAGACCGCCGAAACCTTGCTGCAAATGCAGGGGTGTACGCTGCCCTCAGGGTGTATCGAAACGCTGTCAGCCTCGCTTTCACGCCAGCTCACCCTCGACTATGACTACGTCTGGTTCGTTCCCTCCGGCGCGGTAAAAGATGATTTGCGCCAGGGCACGCTGACCGCTCTCCCGGTAACGGCCCCCGGCGCTGGTGAACCTATCGGCATTTTGACCCGGGTAGATACCCCGCTTTCCACCGGCGCGCAAACGCTGCTGAGCGCCATCCGTAAATCGATGCCGGTTTAATACCCCTCACCCTAACCCTCTCCCCTAAAGGGGCGAGGGAACAGACCTGCGCGTTAATCAAATAATGCGAAATCATTCATTAACAATTGCGTAAAACAATTTAACAGTTTTATCATAGCCGTGAATTCACCAAATGGTTCACAAACGGTTTGATAAAAACGAATTCACCCGTACTAATCATCAATCCCACCGCATTTATTACCCAACTGGTACATACCCGACACGGCGGCGGGATCTAAAGGAGAGAGAAATGGCATTTGGCAGCGCGCCACGTGGAATACCGCGTATTCTGCAGTGGCTTCTTGCCGGACTGATGATGCTCATCGGTCTGGCGGTCGGCGGGTTGGGCTTTAAGCTCGCCACCGTAGGCGGGAGTAGTTACTTCCTGATAATGGGCGTGGCAATGGTGATTGCCGCGATCCTGATTTTCCTCAACCGCACCAGCGGGATCCTGCTTTACGGCATCGCGTTTATTGCCTCGCTGTTCTGGGCGGTAAGCGATGCGGGCTGGGATTTCTGGCCGCTCTTCTCCCGCCTGTTTACCTTTGCCGTGCTGGCGTTCCTGTGCGCCATCGTCTGGCCCTTCCTGCGTGCGGCAAACCACACTGCACCAAACAAAGCCCCCGCTTTTGGCGTCGCGGCGCTGCTCGCGGTGGCCATGCTGGTCAGCCTCGGCTGGATGTTTAAGCCGCAAACCCTTGTGGCAGCGAACGAGCCCGTGCCGGTGAAACCCGTCGCACCCGGCGAGCAGCAAAAGAACTGGGAGCACTGGGGCAACACCACCCACGGTGACCGATTCGCCGCGCTGGACCAGATTAACAAGCAAAACGTCAGCTCGCTGAAAGTCGCGTGGGTTGCGCACACCGGCGATATTCCGCAGAGCAACGGCTCGGGTGCGGAAGATCAGAACACGCCGCTGCAGATTGGCGACACGCTGTATGTCTGTACGCCGTACAGTAAAGTGCTGGCGCTGGACGTGGATTCCGGTAAAGAAAAATGGCGCTACGATTCCAAAGCCACGGCCCCTAACTGGCAGCGCTGTCGCGGTCTGGGCTATTTTGAAGACCACTCCACCGTGACAACGTCACAGGCAGAAACACAGCCAGCGGCATGTCCTCGCCGTCTGTTCCTGCCCACCACCGATGCCCGTCTGATTGCCATCAACGCGGATACCGGCAAGGTCTGCGACGACTTCGGTGACCATGGAACCGTGGATCTGAGCGTCGGCATGGGTGAGATTAAGCCCGGATATTATCAGCAAACCTCGACGCCGCTGGTGGCCGGGAACGTCGTTGTCGTCGGCGGTCGCGTCGCGGATAACTACTCGACCGGCGAGCCGCCGGGCGTGGTTCGCGCCTACGACGTTCACACCGGTAAGCTGGCCTGGGCATGGGATCCGGGTAATCCGAACCTGACCGGCCTGCCGCCGGAAGGCCAGACCTACACCCGCGGCACGCCGAACGTCTGGTCAGCGATGTCCTACGACGCCAAACTGAACCTGATCTACCTGCCAACCGGCAACGCCACGCCAGACTTCTGGGCGGGCGAGCGTACCGCGCTGGACGATAAGTACAGTTCCTCCATCGTCGCCGTCGACGCGGCCACCGGCCAGGTCCGCTGGCATTTCCAGACCACCCACCACGACCTGTGGGACTTTGACCTGCCTTCCCAGCCGCTGCTGTACGACCTGCCTGACGGCAAGGGCGGCACCACGCCTGTGCTGGTGCAGACCAGCAAGCAGGGCATGATCTTCATGCTTAACCGCGAAACCGGCAAGCCGGTGGCGAAGGTCGAGGAACGCCCTGTCCCGGCGGGTAACGTTGAAGGTGAACGCTACTCCCCAACCCAGCCGTACTCTGTTGGCATGCCGATGATTGGCAACCAGACGCTGACCGAGTCCGACATGTGGGGCGCGACGCCAGTCGACCTGCTGCTGTGCCGCATTCAGTTTAAAGAGATGCGTCATCAGGGCGTCTTCACTCCACCGGGTCTTGACCGTTCCCTGCAGTTCCCTGGCTCACTCGGCGGGATGAACTGGGGCAGCGTCTCCGTTGACCCGAACAACAGCCTGATGTTCGTCAACGATATGCGTCTGGGTCTGGCAAACTACATGGTGCCGCGCGCGAACGTGGCGAAAGATGCCAGCGGCATCGAGATGGGGATTGTCCCGATGGACGGCACGCCGTTCGGCGCGATGCGCGAGCGCTTCCTGTCGCCGCTGGGCATTCCGTGCCAGAAGCCGCCGTTTGGCACCATGTCGGCCGTTGACCTGAAAACCGGCAAGCTGGTGTGGCAGGTTCCTGTTGGCACGGTGGAAGATACCGGCCCGCTGGGCATTCGCATGCACATGCCAATCCCAATCGGCATGCCGACGCTTGGAGCATCGCTCTCAACCCAGTCTGGCCTGCTGTTCTTTGCCGGCACCCAGGATTTCTACCTGCGCGCGTTTGATACCGCCACCGGGAAAGAGATCTGGAAAGACCGCCTGCCGGTCGGCAGCCAGTCCGGCCCGATGACCTACGTGTCGCCGAAAACCGGTAAGCAGTACATCATCATTAACGCCGGTGGCGCCCGCCAGTCGCCGGATCGCGGTGATTACGTTATCGCGTACGCGTTACCCGATAAGCAGTAACAAATGAAAAAAGGGACCGAAAGGTCCCTTTTTTTTGCCCGGTGGCGCTACGCTTACGCGGGCCTACAAATACAAGTAGGTCGGGTAAGGCGAAGCCGCCACCCGACAAAACACGCGACTCAGAACGTCTCCCAGTTATCCCCCGAAACTGTCGCCGCCGGGCGCAACGGCGCGCTCGTCGCCACTGGCGCTGACGCCACCGCACGGTTCGGCTTCGCACCGCTCAGACGAAACGCCCCAACCGCCTCGGTCAGACGCGCGCCCTGTTCTTCCAGAGACGCCGCCGCTGCGGAGGCTTCTTCCACCAGCGAGGCGTTCTGCTGGGTCACTTTATCCATCTCCGAAATCGCCTGGCTCACCTGGACGATACCGCGACTCTGCTCATCGGACGCCGCGGCAATCTCCAGCATGATGTCGGTGACGCGCTTCACCGCTTCGACGATCTCATTCATGGTGTTACCGGCGGCAACAACTTCACCGGACCCCTGATCGATCAGCGAAACCGATTCGTTGATCAGGCTTTCGATCTCTTTTGCGGCATTCGCACTGCGGCTTGCCAGGGTGCGCACTTCACTGGCCACCACGGCAAATCCGCGCCCCTGTTCACCCGCCCGCGCCGCTTCTACCGCCGCGTTAAGCGCCAGGATATTGGTCTGGAAGGCAATGCTGTTAATCACGGCGGTGATTTCAGAGATCTTCTTCGAGCTGCTGGAGATATTGCCCATGGTTTTCACCACGCCGGAGACCATCTGGCCGCCGCGGGTGGCTTTCCCGGAGGCATCTTCCGCCAGCTTGCTGGCATGATGGGCGTTATCGGCGTTCTGCTTCACCGTCGCGGTCAGCTGTTCCATGCTGGCGGCGGTCTGCTCGATGGCGGCAGCCTGCTGCTCGGTGCGGGAAGAGAGATCGGTGTTACCGGCAGAGATCTCGCTGGTGCCGCGGTAAATCTCCTCCGCCCCCTGACGCACGGTGCCGACCGTTTTTTCAAGCGAGTGCTGCATGGTTTGCAGATCCCGCGTCAGGCGGCCAATTTCGCTGCGCCCGGCCACGTCGTCCGGCATCGTCAGGTCGCCTTTGGCGATATTCTCGATACGTTTCGCTGCCCGCTGCAGCGGATTGATTACCGTGCGGCGCAGCACGACAAAGGTCATCGCCGTCAGCACCAGCGCCAGCGCAAACGCGCCCACCATAAACATCAGGCCCAGCTGCGTGCGGCTGTGCGCCTGTGCCGTCAGCGCATTGGCGCGGTCGGTACGGATCTTAATCGCCTTCAGCAGTACAGCGTTGTACGCGTCATCCAGCGGACGCGCCGTTTCGTTTTCGTGATTGATGATCGCTTCGAACATGCCGTTTTTGGCGAATTTCACCATCGGCTGCATGCCCGCGATATAGGCGTCATACCGGGTCTTAAGCTCCGCATCCAGCGCTGCGCCCTCGGCGGTACGCACGGCGCGATTCATGTAGGCGGTAAAGCTCTCCTGAGACTGCTTAATGCGCGTTTCCGCCTCGCTGATGTTCTGCTTCATCGCATCCATCTCTGCGATACGGCTTGCCGCACCGGCGTGGATCAGATTGATACGCGCGGTTCGCAGATGGTTTGAGCTGTTCGACAGCCCCATACGCACCTGAATTTCGGATGTGACATCCTGCTGATCGTTATCGGCCTGCAGCAGGAAATACCCTGCCAGACCCGAGCTCAAGGCAAACAGAAGAATAATGCCACCGAGAATGGAGGAAAACAGCGGAACCAGCCTGATGTGATGCAAGAAGCCCAGCTTGCGCTGCGCCAGCATCGAAGTAGTGTTGTCCATGACCGTCGACTCTCTTGTAGGTAAGATGCGTAAAAACACGCCTGTTAAATAGTCATCGGCACGGCAGAGATTTAGATTACGGCTAAAAACGCCGCACTGGTCACACTTTAGAGAAGATTATTAAAGAAATGCCAGCGGCGAAAAACCGCTGGCAGAAGAGTTACTTGTCGCCGAAATGGATAACGGTACGGATGGATTTTCCTTCGTGCATCAGATCAAACGCCTCGTTGATCTGCTCCAGCGGTAAGCGGTGGGTAATGAACGGATCGAGCTGAATCTTGCCGACCATCGCATCTTCAACCATACCCGGAAGCTGGGTACGACCCTTCACGCCGCCAAACGCGGAACCGCGCCATACGCGCCCGGTGACCAGCTGGAATGGACGGGTTTTAATCTCCTGGCCCGCACCGGCCACGCCAATGATGATGCTCTCACCCCAGCCTTTGTGGCAGCACTCCAGCGCGGAACGCATCACGTTGACGTTGCCGATACACTCGAAGCTGAAGTCCACGCCGCCGTCGGTCATCTCAACGATGACGTCCTGAATCGGCTTCTCGTGATCTTTCGGGTTCACGAAATCGGTCGCGCCCATTTCACCCGCCAGCCTGAATTTCTCCGGGTTGGTATCGACCGCGATGATACGGCCGGCCTTCGCCTGCACCGCGCCCTGGATCACCGCCAGACCAATGCCGCCGAGACCGAACACCGCCACGGTATCGCCCTCTTTGACTTTTGCGGTGTTATGCACCGCGCCAATACCGGTGGTCACGCCGCAGCCCAGCAGGCAGACTTTATCCAGCGGCGCCTGCGGGTTCACCTTCGCCAGCGAGATCTCCGCGCAAACGGTGTATTCGCTGAAGGTGCTGGTGCCCATGTAGTGATAAACCGGCTCGCCGTTGTAGGAGAAACGGGTCGTCCCGTCGGGCATCAGCCCTTTCCCCTGGGTGGCGCGAACGGCCTGGCAGAGGTTAGTTTTGCCGGATTTACAGAACTTACACTCGCCGCATTCCGCGGTGTACAGCGGGATCACGTGATCGCCCGGCTTCAGGCTGGTCACGCCCTCGCCCACTTCTACTACAATCCCGCCGCCTTCATGGCCGAGCACCGCCGGGAAGACACCTTCCGGGTCGTCGCCCGAGAGCGTAAACGCATCGGTATGACATACGCCGGTATGGGTGATTTTGATCAGCACTTCGCCTTTCTTCGGCGGTGCCACGTCAATTTCAACGATTTTGAGCGGCTGGCCGGGGCCAAATGCAACTGCAGCGCGAGATTTCATATGTCTTCCCTTCTTGTCAGGTATGTGGATTTATTTTAGATAAGAGCGCAGTAAATGGCCGACTTCCGCCATGCGAACGGCACGCTGATCCGGCGTGGTTTCCCCCGCTACCAGCTCATCTTTGAGGTGAATTTCAACCATTTCGCCCATCAGGCCATTGGCAGCCCCGCGCACGGCGGCAATTTGCTGGAGGATGGCCAGACAGGGGGCGCCCGACTCCAGCGCGCGTTCAAGGGCATCAACCTGGCCCCGAATGCGGCGGACGCGGGTAAGAATACGTTTTTTATCTTCGGGTGAATGCGGCATACGCCCTCCTGATACTATAGGGGGGTATGGTACCTATTTTGTTACCGCTGTGTAAACCTAAAGATGAGAGGGTTGAGGTTTTGTACAAAACTCGGGGGAGGCATTGAATACGCCAGATAACGAAGCAAAATAAAAAAGCGTAAAGTCTCATCCTGATAAGCCGATAAAAACAGGGTCTTTTTTTAATATAGGGATATTACATGCGTAAAATCATCTCCTCCATTGGGCTCATAGCAGGTATGGCTGTAGCCACACCCGCGGTTCACGCCAGCACGTTGACACAAACGTTGACCCGCTGCGACTCAACCTTTTTCAACGAGATTTATCATCAGCGAGCCAAACTCAGCCGCGTAGCCCCCTTAACGCTCAACAAGCATTCGCAGGCCTGGTTCAAAGCCCCTGAAGACGGCAATCGCACCATCTGGTTTGCTCAACCGCTGCATGAATTAAATCTGACGGTATCGGGATATTACCTGCAAACCAGCAATCTCGATGAAATCAATTACGGTAAGTACTATTACTGGGGACTCATTTTCAAAGAGTCACAAGAAGAAGTGATGTCCAGACTTGATCATTTGTCCTGGAAAAAGGCGGGAGATGATTATGTTTCTCAGACGATGATTAAAATCAACCCAACGAGTGAGTGGGAAGACAACGCGCAGGCGGTGTCAGGTATTGCTCCGGCAAAAGAAAGTACCGAAAAGCTGTTAATGCTCAGCAAAAGCAAAGACGGGACATTATTGCTCTGTACCGTTCAGGGATATGTAACGCCTGACATGCTGACGACATTACGACCTGATTTATCCGCAGGGGATGCGAAATGAAAAAGCTAACATGGCTGGTATTACTTATGCTGACAGGTTGTACCGGGACAAGTAAACCCCAGCCCCAGTCTCCCCCCAAGCCACCGGCAGGCGTCATAAAAATCCTTGAAGATAAGAAAATTGCTTCGTATATCGATCTTCGGGTGATTTCAACTTATCAGGGTAACGACCGCTTACGCCGCTTTTATTTCATCAATAACTACGCCGAGAAGACACTCATTATAAAAAATCCTCCCGTCTACATAGCGAGTTCCCGGGCAATCGACGTGATTAATTGCGACAAAAACCAGCGTGCTATTATGGCGCGAACCTATTTTTCCAAACCGTTCGCGGAAGGCGATGTCGTACATGTGACACAGGATGTGGGACAATGGGAAAGTTATCCGAAAGACTCTCTTTTTGGGATAATAGCGGAAAGCATGTGCAGTATTCCCGTTGAAAAACTCAAGCCAGAGCCAGCGAAAGATAACAGAAAACCATTATTAGATTAATACAGGCAAGGCAGAGACGCAGAGCATACGCTCTGCATCTCTATGTTACGGTTCACAATACAGTATTAAATTGCTGGACCAATTTCAGCTCCCGACTGTACCAGTCACGCCAACCGTAACCCATATACACAGAAGGTTTACTGGTACCTTTGGTCAGCATCTGGGTATCCGCGCCGGTCGAAAGGGTTTGGGAAAAGCGGACAAAAAAAGCATCATCAGGCGTCGAAAACGGCGTGGCAGCCCCTACAGCAGCATAGCTAATGAATTTCTTGTCAAAGCCATAAAATAGCTCCTTTTTCATGGATGCGCTTACCCCTGCGCAATGCATATACATTGCGCCTGAGGAATTATTGTAAATTATGAGTTAGCTATTATTCCGGTCTAAACCCGGGTTTACCATTTGCTGCTCGCCATTCTTTGATTTCTTTTACAACCCCCTCAGGAGTATCTTCACGAGTTTTTGAAGGGTAAAAAATAAGGTCAGAACCCTCTGGACATTCTGTTATCTCCTCAAAATAAAGCACATTCTCAACGTCTTTACTTTCAGAAGAATTTACTGGATTAAAAATTCCGCGAACAAACTCTAAAAACTCAGTTTCAGAATAATCAGTGATTCTTTTTTTATGGTCCATACCTGGTACCTCACTCCTTTTTATGAATTTCAACATGGCGCTTAGGTGTTAAGGAAGGTGCGAATAAGCGGGGAAATTCTTCTCGGCTGACTCAGTCATTTCATTTCTTCATGTTTGAGCCGATTTTTTCTCCCGTAAATGCCTTGAATCAGCCTATTTAGACC
>NZ_VDAF01000043.1:0-18351 GCF_019584525.1 Enterobacter sp. EC_50
TACGCACCACCCCGTCAGTAGCTGAACAGGAGGGACAGCTGATAGAAACAGAAGCCACTGGAGCACCTCAAAAACACCATCATACACTAAATCAGTAAGTTGGCAGCATCACCCACATTGCCTTAAATCAAATTAATCGAATTTATTTAAGTGGCGAAGGGGTGTTATTGGTTTCTAAAATACGGACTCTTTGAGTCGTCATCCCTTTATGGCGATATATCCCGCGCGCGGGAAAGCGTGCGGAAAATTATTTGAGGTGGTTATGTTTAGAAAATTGGCAGCAGAATGCTTTGGTACATTCTGGCTGGTATTTGGTGGCTGCGGTAGCGCCGTTCTGGCAGCAGCATTCCCGGAATTAGGTATCGGTTTTGTCGGCGTCGCGCTGGCATTTGGTTTAACCGTATTAACCATGGCCTTTGCCGTGGGGCATATTTCCGGCGGTCATTTTAACCCGGCAGTGACATTAGGTTTATGGGCCGGCGGTCGTTTTCCGGCGAAAGAGGTGATTGGCTATATTGTCGCTCAGGTGGTGGGCGGTATTATCGCAGCGGGCGTTCTGTACGTCATTGCCAGCGGTAAAGCTGGCTTCGACGCGGCGGCCAGCGGCTTCGCCTCTAACGGCTTCGGCGAGCATTCTCCGGGCGGTTATTCCATGCTGTCTGCCATCGTGATTGAAATTGTGCTGACCGCAGGTTTCCTGCTGGTGATCCACGGCGCAACCGACAAACACGCGCCAGCCGGTTTCGCACCGATCGCCATTGGTCTGGCACTGACGCTTATCCACCTGATCTCCATTCCGGTTACCAACACCTCCGTTAACCCGGCACGCAGCACCGCCGTCGCCGTCTTCCAGGGCGGCTGGGCGCTTGAGCAGCTCTGGCTGTTCTGGGTGATGCCGATTATCGGCGGTATCCTGGGTGGCGTGCTGTACCGCACCCTGCTGGAAAAACGCGATTAATTGCGCGCGGTGTCGGGTGGCGCTAACGCTTACCCGACCTAGGTGAGTGTGCACTTGTAGGCCGGGTAAGGCGCAGCCGCCACCCGGCTTTTTTATTGCCGCTTTACTGAACAGTCTTTATTGGGTAGTGTCTCTGGCGCTCAACAGATACTCAAAAGGACCGGCTGTTCATGTTTTCAGGACTCCTCATTATTCTGCTGCCCCTGATTGCGGGCTATCTCATCCCGCTGCACAGAGAATCCGCATTACGGCTTATCAACCGTTTTCTCAGCTGGATTGTTTACGTCATTCTTTTCTTTATGGGGATCAGCCTGGCCTTCCTGGATAATCTGGCGACGAATCTGCTTTCCATCCTGCATTATTCTGTGGTCACCGTGGTGGTTATTTTGCTGTGTAATATCGCCGCATTATTCTGGCTTGAGCGCACCGTTCCGTGGAAAAACCATCATCATCAGGAAAAACTGCCTTCCCGAATTGCGATGGCGCTGGAATCATTAAAACTGTGCGGCGTCGTGGTGCTCGGTTTTCTTCTTGGGCTGACCGGCTGGGCATTTTTACAGCACGCGACAGAGGCCAGTGAATATACGCTAATTTTCCTTCTGTTCCTGATCGGTATCCAGCTGCGAAATAATGGCATGACGCTGAAGCAAATTGTTTTAAACCGTCGGGGAATGATGGTTGCGGTCATTGTGGTCGCCAGTTCCATGGTGGCGGGCGTCATTAACGCCTTTATTCTCGATCTGCCGCTGAAAACCGGTCTGGCGATGGCGTCAGGCTTTGGCTGGTATTCCCTCTCCGGTATCCTGCTGACCGAATCCTTTGGCCCGGTCATCGGCAGTGCTGCCTTCTTTAACGATCTGGCGCGCGAGCTGCTCGCCATTATGCTGATCCCGGGGCTGGTTCGCCGCAGCCGCTCTACCGCGCTGGGCCTGTGCGGCGCGACGTCGATGGACTTTACCCTGCCAGTATTGCAACGCTCTGGTGGACTGGAGATGGTGCCCGCCGCCATCGTTCACGGCTTTATTTTAAGCCTGCTGGTTCCGGTTCTGATGGCCGTCTTCTCGGCCTGATACCTCTTTGGCGGTAGGGTGCCTGCCGCCAAAATTGCGCTAAATCAATCTCCCTCTATTTTGTAGCAGAAAGCCCTTTTCTCCGTTCTGGCACAGGCATAACCTTAAACATGTATATCAAATATAACTTTAACAGGTGTGATTATGTTTTGTGTGCAATGTGAACAAACCATCCGTACCCCGGCAGGCAATGGCTGCTCTTACGCACAGGGTATGTGCGGCAAAACCGCAGAAACATCTGACCTGCAGGACCTGCTGATTGCCGCCCTGCAAGGCCTTTCCGCATGGGCGTTTAAAGCCCGCGAATACGGCATTGTCGACCATTACGTCGACAGCTTCGCCCCGCGCGCCTTCTTCTCCACGCTGACCAACGTTAACTTCGACTCTCCGCGCATTGTTGGCTATGCCCGCGAAGCCATTGCCCTGCGTGAAGCGCTGAAGGCGCAGTGCCTGAAGGCGGATGCTAACGCCCGCGTGGAAAACCCGATGTCTGACCTCCAGCTGGTAAGCGACGATCTCGGCGATCTGCAGCGTCAGGCGGCAGAATTCACCCCAAACAAAGACAAAGCAGCGATTGGCGAGAACATTCTCGGCCTGCGCCTGCTGTGCCTGTACGGCCTGAAAGGCGCTGCGGCCTATATGGAGCACGCGCACGTGCTCGGTCAGTACGATAACGACATCTACGCCCAGTACCATAAAATCATGGCGTGGCTGGGCACCTGGCCTGCCGATATGAACGCGCTGCTGGAATGCTCAATGGAAATCGGCCAGATGAACTTCCGCGTGATGAGCATTCTGGACGCGGGTGAAACCGGCACCTACGGCCACCCGACGCCGACGCAGGTCAACGTCAAAGCGACCGAGGGCAAATGCATCCTGATCTCCGGTCATGACCTGAAAGATCTCTACAACCTGCTGAAGCAAACCGAAGGCACCGGCGTTAACGTCTATACCCACGGTGAAATGCTGCCAGCGCACGGCTATCCGGAGCTGCGTAAATTCAAGCACCTGATCGGTAACTACGGCAGCGGCTGGCAGAACCAGCAGGTGGAATTTGCCCGCTTCCCCGGTCCTATCGTAATGACCTCTAACTGCATCATCGACCCGACCGTGGGCGCGTATGACGACCGCATCTGGACCCGCAGCATCGTCGGCTGGCCGGGCGTGAGCCATCTTGAAGGTGACGATTTCGGACCGGTGATAGCGCAAGCGCAGCAGATGGCAGGCTTCCCGTACAGCGAGATCCCGCATCTGATCACCGTCGGCTTCGGTCGTGAAACCCTGCTCGGCGCCGCCGATTCGCTGATTGACCTCGTCAGCCGCGAAAAGCTGCGCCACATCTTCCTCGTCGGCGGCTGCGACGGCGCGCGCGGCGAGCGTAACTACTTTACCGATTTCGCCACCCGCGTGCCGGAAGACTGCCTGATCCTGACCCTGGCGTGCGGTAAATACCGTTTCAACAAGCTGGACTTCGGCGACATCGAAGGCCTGCCGCGCCTGATCGATGCGGGCCAGTGTAACGATGCTTACTCGGCCATCATTCTTGCCGTTACCCTGGCGGAAAAACTGGGCTGCGGCGTCAACGATCTGCCGCTCTCCCTGGTGCTCTCCTGGTTTGAGCAGAAAGCGATTGTCATCCTGCTGACCCTGCTCTCTCTGGGCGTGACCAACATCGTGACCGGCCCGACAGCGCCAGGCTTCCTGACGCCGGACCTGCTGGCCGTGCTGAACGAGAAATTCGGCCTGCGTTCCGTGACCAACGTTGAAGATGATATGAAGCAGCTGTTGAGCGCGTAAGGAGTAATTTATGACCATGCCAACCTCACAATGCCCGTGGCGGATGCAGGTGCATCACATCCATCAGGAGACGCCGGATGTGTGGACGCTGTCGCTGCTGTGCCACGACTACTATCCGTACCGAGCCGGTCAGTATGCGCTGGTCAGCGTTCGCCATTCGGCGGACACCCTGCGCGCCTACACCCTCTCCTCCACGCCGGGCGTCAGCGAATACATCACGCTCACCGTCCGCCGCATTGATGACGGCGCGGGCTCGCAGTGGCTGACCCGTGACGTGAAGCGCGGGGATTATATCTGGCTCTCCGACGCGCAGGGTGAATTCACCTGTGACGACAAAGCGGACGATAAATTCCTGCTGCTGGCGGCAGGCTGTGGCGTAACGCCGATTATGTCGATGCGCCGCTGGCTGGCAAAAAACCGCCCGCAGGCCGACGTGCAGGCGATCTTCAGCGTGCGCTCTCCGGACGATGTCATTTTTGCCGAGGAGTGGCGTGATTATCCGGTGACGCTGGTGGCTGAGCACAACGCGACGCACGGTTTTGTGCCCGGTCGCCTGAGCCGCGAGCTGCTGCAAAGCGTGCCGGATATCGCGAACCGCACCGTGATGACCTGCGGCCCGGCGCCGTACATGGCTATCGTGGAAGAAGACGTGAAAGCGCTCGGCGTGACCCGTTTCTTCAAAGAGCAGTTCTTCACGCCGGTGGCGGAAGCGGCAACCAGCGGGATTCAGTTCACCAAACTGCAGCCTGCGCAGACCTTCTTTGGCCGCGTGGGCACGACGCTGCTGGAGGCGCTGGAAAGCAACAACGTGCCGGTGGCGGCGGCCTGCCGTGCCGGGGTGTGCGGCTGCTGTAAAACAAAGGTGGTTTCCGGGGAGTACACCGTCACCAGCACCATGACGCTGTCCGACGCGGAAATTGCCGAGGGTTACGTGTTGGCGTGCTCGTGCCATCCCCAGGGCGATTTGGTCCTCGCATAAACAATAAACGTTCGTTCGTAGGCCCGGTAAGCGTCAGCGCCACCGGGCTTTTTTGCCGGGTGGCACTGCGTTTACCCGGCCTACGTTGTGCCTACTGCGTGTTCGGCATTGGACCCTAACCACCGACGCTTACCCGGCTGAAGTGCTTTCTAAGCTGCCTGTACGACAGTGAACTAGTCGGCCTTCTTTTGGCGGCAAGCCACAGATTTCTAAGCTGCCTGTACGGCATTGAACGGCAATGGTCCGGACGGTCGCCCTGAATTCCATTTCTAAGCTGCCTGTACGGCAGTGAACAGAAAGCTGGGCAAGACGCATCAAAACGTCCTTTTCTAAGCTGCCTGTACGGCAGTGAACCATCGGTTGCCGTCTCGCCCGTTCTCGTGAGTTTTCTAAGCTGCCTGTACGGCAGTGAACCCATCAGAACTGAGTGACCTGCTTTGGGCACATTTCTAAGCTGCCTGTACGGCAGTGAACTGGATCTGGCTTACGTATTGCGCTAGTTCGTCTTTCTAAGCTGCCTGTACGGCAGTGAACATAGAATCACCCGCAGCTTTGACGAAATATGTTTTCTAAGCTGCCTGTACGGCAGTGAACGTGGATGGTCCTCGCGCCCTCTGGTGTTGTTTTTTTCTAAGCTGCCTGTACGGCAGTGAACGGGTAATACCCATCAAAGGGGCGAGCACGTATTTTCTAAGCTGCCTGTACGGCAGTGAACCGCTCATGCCGCGTTCCTCTCCGTGTCCAGCTTTTCTAAGCTGCCTGTACGGCAGTGAACAAGGCATTCAAAAGCCTGTAAGGGGACGTTATTTTCTAAGCTGCCTGTACGGCAGTGAACTGCCAGCGCCGCTGGCGCGTCCGCCTGCTTGCATTTCTAAGCTGCCTGTACGGCAGTGAACGCAAGGGATGGCAAAAGTGATGGCGTCGTTCGTTTCTAAGCTGCCTGTACGGCAGTGAACGAGCGTCATTGCCAGCCTGCGCGTTATCCT
Organism: Enterobacter sp. EC_50; assembly: GCF_019584525.1. NCBI lineage: Bacteria > Pseudomonadati > Pseudomonadota > Gammaproteobacteria > Enterobacterales > Enterobacteriaceae > Enterobacter > Enterobacter sp. EC_50. Next base: position 5,791 of record NZ_VDAF01000043.1, read on the forward strand.
GATTTCTAAGCTGCCTGTACGGCAGTGAACTGGAACAATCTACACCTATCTTCTTGTGATATAAAGAAATCCCCCTAAAATTCTCCGTAAACCCTTTTTTCCCCACCAACAATTCACCGTTGTGAAATCAACAACTTAAAACTCACCAATAAAAAAGGGTCCGTAGACCCCTTCCCTCGGAACAGATTCCAACCCCTACCGCCACGCAGGTGTTTTCCCCAGCGCAAACCGCCCTGCCCCTAAAAACGCCACCGCCAGCGAGCCGATAAAGAAGTACACCAGGCTTTCAATCGCCCATGCGCCGACCTTGTCGAGCGCGAATGTCTCATCCAATCCCACCATCAGCCATGCCACGATCATCGTAAACGCCAGCACCAGCGCGGCCGGGCGCGTAAAGAGCCCGACAATAATCAGGATCGGCGCCACCACTTCGCCAATCAATACGCCGTAGGCGATAAACCCCGGCAGCCCTTTCTCCACCAGCATACCGCTGATAAAGCCCACCCCGCCAAACAGCTTATGCAAACCGTGAAAGAGCATCAGCCCGCCGACGGCAAGTCGTAACAAGAGTTTGCCAAGATCGTCGCACGATAGCTTTTCATTAACAGCAATTAACAATGATTTAACCATTTGAAATGATTCCTGTTTTCACTGAGATATGACCAGATTATGCTGAAGCGTTGCGCGTGAAAAGCACCTTTTAATTGGGGGGATCTGACGGGCAATACGGAGACTTTCTTCTAAGCTTGTAAGCGTTATCACAAAAAGGAGACGGACAACCATGAAACAAACCGTGGCTGCATATATAGCGAAAACGCTCGAACAGGCTGGCGTAAAACGTATCTGGGGCGTCACCGGCGATTCCCTGAACGGACTCAGCGACAGCCTCAACAAGATGAAGACCATCGAATGGATGCCGACCCGCCATGAAGAGGTTGCCGCGTTCGCCGCAGGTGCTGAAGCGCAGCTTACGGGTGAGCTGGCCGTCTGCGCCGGATCCTGCGGGCCGGGTAACCTGCACCTGATCAACGGCCTCTTCGACTGCCACCGCAATCACGTGCCGGTGCTGGCGATTGCCGCCCATATCCCCTCTTCCGAAATCGGCAGCGGCTATTTTCAGGAGACGCATCCGCAGGAGCTGTTCCGTGAATGCAGCCACTATTGCGAACTGGTTTCATCCCCGGAGCAGATCCCGCAGGTTCTGGCGATCGCCATGCGCAAGGCCGTGCTGAATCGCGGCGTGTCCGTGGTCGTTATCCCGGGCGACGTGGCGCTCAAGGCCGCGCCGGAAGGAGCCAGCACCCACTGGTACCATGCCCCGCAGCCGGTGGTGACGCCTGCCGAGGAGGAGCTGAAAAAGCTGGCGCAGCTGCTGCGTTACGCCAGCAATATCGCCCTGATGTGCGGCAGCGGCTGTGCGGGCGCGCATAAAGAGCTGCTGGAATTTGCCGGAAAGCTGAAAGCCCCGATTGTCCACGCCCTGCGCGGCAAAGAGCACGTCGAATACGATAACCCCTACGATGTAGGCATGACCGGGCTGATCGGTTTTTCTTCCGGCTTCCACACCATGATGAACGCAGACACGCTGATCCTGCTCGGCACCCAGTTCCCGTACCGCGCGTTTTACCCGACGGATGCCAAAATCATTCAGATTGATATCAACCCGGCCAGCATCGGCGCGCACAGCAAGGTCGATATGGCGCTGGTGGGCGACATCAAATCCACCCTTGCCGCCCTGCTGCCGCTGCTGGAAGAGAAAACGGACCGCAAATTCCTTGATAAAGCGCTAAGCGACTATCGCGATGCCCGCAAGGGTCTGGACGACCTGGCCAAACCGAGCGACAAAGCCATTCACCCGCAGTATCTGGCGCAGCAGATCAGCCATTTCGCGGACGAAGACGCCATTTTCACCTGCGACGTAGGCACGCCAACCGTCTGGGCGGCACGCTACCTGAAAATGAACGGCAAACGCCGACTGCTCGGCTCGTTCAACCACGGCTCGATGGCTAACGCCATGCCGCAGGCGCTGGGCGCAAAAGCGACGGCGCCGGAGCGTCAGGTGGTGGCGATGTGCGGCGACGGCGGGTTCAGCATGCTGATGGGTGATTTCCTGTCGGTGGTGCAGATGAAGCTTCCGCTGAAAATCGTGGTCTTCAACAACAGCGTGCTGGGCTTCGTGGCGATGGAGATGAAGGCTGGAGGCTATCTGACGGACGGCACCGAGCTGCACGACACCAACTTTGCCCGCATCGCCGAGGCCTGCGGCATCACCGGCATCCGCGTGGAGAAAGCGTCCGAGGTGAATGAAGCCCTGCAGCGCGCCTTCTCCATCGACGGCCCGGTACTGGTGGATGTGGTCGTCGCCAAAGAGGAGCTGGCCATCCCGCCACAGATCAAGCTGGAGCAGGCCAAAGGCTTTAGCCTGTACATGCTGCGCGCCATCATCAGCGGGCGTGGTGACGAGGTGATCGAACTGGCAAAAACCAACTGGCTCAGGTAAAACATCTGGCATCGCCTTTTTAAATATAAGGACATGCCATGATTGATTTACGCAGTGATACCGTTACCCGCCCGAGTCGCGCCATGCTCGAAGAGATGATGGCCGCCCCGGTCGGGGACGACGTCTACGGCGATGACCCGACGGTCAACGAACTGCAGCGCTACGCCGCAGAGCTGAGCGGAAAAGAGGCCGCCCTGTTCCTGCCCACCGGCACGCAGGCCAACCTGGTGGCGCTGCTCAGCCACTGCGAGCGCGGTGAAGAGTATATCGTCGGCCAGGGCGCGCATAACTATCTCTACGAAGCGGGCGGTGCCGCGGTGCTCGGCAGCATTCAGCCGCAGCCGATCGACGCTGCGCCGGACGGCACCCTGCCCCTTGATAAAGTCGCGGCGAAAATCAAAGCCGATGATATTCATTTTGCCCGCACCCGTCTGCTCAGCCTCGAAAACACCCACAACGGCAAGGTCCTGCCGCGCGAATACCTGAAGGCGGCGTGGGAGTTTACCCGCGAGCGCGGGCTCGGTCTGCACGTGGATGGCGCGCGCATCTTCAACGCCGTGGTGGCGTACGGCTGCGCGCTGAAAGAGATTACGCAATATTGCGACTCGTTCACTATCTGCCTCTCTAAAGGGCTGGGCACCCCAGTGGGTTCCCTGCTGGTGGGCAATGCGGACTACATCAAGCGCGCCAACCGCTGGCGTAAAATGACCGGCGGCGGCATGCGCCAGGCGGGTATTCTGGCGGCTGCCGGGCTGTATGCCCTGAAAAACAACGTGACGCGCCTGAAGGACGATCACGACAACGCCGCGTGGATGGCGGCCGAGCTGCGTGAAATTGGCGCCGACGTGATGCGCCACGACACCAACATGCTGTTCGTCCGCGTGGGCGATGACCACGCCGCTGCGCTTGGCGAGTTCATGAAAGCACGTGGCGTGCTGATCAACGCCTCACCTGTGGTGCGTCTGGTCATGCATCTCGACGTCAACCGCGAGCAGCTGGCCGACGTGGTAAAACACTGGCAGGCGTTTTTACAGCGATAAGGAGCATCACGTGCCGCAACGCATTCTGGTGCTCGGCGCCAGCGGGTATATCGGTCAGCATCTCACCGCGGCGTTAAGCCAGCAGGGGCACCAGGTGCTGGCTGCGGCACGCAATACCGAACGCCTGCAAAAACTCGGTTTGCCGGGCGTTACCTGTCACAACGTTGACCTCAACTGGCCAAAGGCGCTTCCCGCGCTGCTGGAAGGGGTCGACACGCTTTACTACCTGGTGCACAGCATGGGTGAAGGCGGAGATTTTATCGCCCACGAGCGCCAGGTAGCGATGAACGTCCGCGATGCCCTGCTGCAAACCCCGGTGAAGCAGGTGATTTTTCTCAGTTCACTTCAGGCACCTGAACGCGAGCAGTCCGATCACCTGCACGCCCGCCAGCTGACGGCGGACATCCTGCGGGGGGCCAATATCCCCGTCACCGAACTGCGCGCCGGGATCATCGTCGGCGCCGGTTCTGCCGCCTTCGAAGTGATGCGCGATATGGTCTACAACCTGCCGGTGCTCACGCCGCCGCGCTGGGTCCGTTCGCGCACCACGCCGATTGCGCTGGAGAACCTCCTGCATTATCTGGTGACCCTGCTGGATCACCCGGCGGAGCAACACCGCGTGCTGGAAGCCGCTGGTCCTGAAGTATTGAGCTATCAGGCGCAGTTCGAGCACTTTATGCGCGTCAGCGGCCGCCGCCGCTGGCTGATCCCCATTCCCTTCCCGACGCGCTGGATTTCGGTGTGGTTTTTGAATGTCATCACCTCGGTGCCGCCGACGACCGCCAAAGCGCTGATCCAGGGGCTGAAGCACGATCTGCTGGCCGACGATCGCGCGCTGCGCGCCTTAATTCCTCAGGATCTGATCCGCTTTGACGATGCCGTGCGCAATACGCTCAAGGAAGAAGAACAGCTGGTGAACTCCAGCGACTGGGGCTACGACGCCCAGGCCTTTGCCCGCTGGCGCCCTGAGTATGGTTATTACCCGAAACAGGCGGGCTGCACGGTGAAAACCTCCGCGAGCCTGGTCGCGCTCTGGGAGGTGGTGAACCAGATTGGCGGCAAAGAACGGTATTTCTTCGGTAATCTCCTCTGGCAAACGCGCGGGGCGATGGACCTGCTGGTGGGCCACCGGCTGGCGAAAGGCCGCCCGGCACGCCCGTATCTTGAGGTGGGCGACGCAGTCGACAGCTGGAAGGTGATCATCGTCGAACCGGAAAAACAGCTGGCGCTGTTGTTCGGCATGAAAGCCCCGGGGCTGGGCCGACTCTGCTTTACCCTGAAAGACAAAGGCGATCATCGTGAACTGGACGTGCGCGCCTGGTGGCACCCGCACGGAATGCCGGGTCTGTTCTACTGGCTGTTGATGATCCCTGCCCACCTGTTTATCTTCCGGGGAATGGCGAAACGCATTGCGCAACGGGCAGAACAAAAGACGGAAAAGATCTAAATAAAACTCTCTTTCTTTCACCTTTCCCATTGCATAGCGCCGTAATTCACGAAAGAATGCGCACGAAATTCTTTTCAACACAGTGGATAGCTATGAAGGTACTGGTTACCGGGGCGACCAGCGGCTTAGGCCGAAATGCGGTCGAATTTCTGCGCAACAAGGGCATCAGCGTCAGGGCTACCGGTCGCAACGAAGCGATGGGTAAGCTGCTGCAAAAAATGGGCGCAGAGTTCGTCCATGCCGACCTGACGGAGCTGGTCTCCTCGCAGGCGAAGGTGATGCTCGCCGGTATCGACACGCTATGGCACTGCTCCAGTTTTACCTCCCCGTGGGGGACCCAGGAAGCCTTCGATCTCGCCAACGTGCGGGCCACCCGCCGTCTGGGGGAATGGGCCGTTGCCTGGGGCGTGCGTAACTTTATTCATATCTCGTCACCGTCACTCTATTTCGACTATCACCACCATCGCGACGTGCAGGAAGATTTCCGCCCTGCTCGCTTTGCCTGCGAGTTTGCCCGCAGCAAGGCGGCCAGCGAAGAGGTCATCGACCTGCTGGCGCAGTCAAACCCGCACACCCGCTTTACGGTCCTGCGTCCGCAGAGCCTGTTCGGGCCGCACGATAAGGTATTTATTCCGCGTCTGGCGCAGATGATGCACCATTACGGCAGCGTGCTGCTGCCGCGCGGCGGCGATGCCCTTGTGGATATGACCTACTACGAAAACGCCGTTCACGCCATGTGGCTGGCCAGCCAGCCGGACTGCGATAAGCTGATCTCCGGTCGCGCCTACAACATCACTAACGGCGAACCCTGCACGCTGCGCAGCATTGTGCAGCGGCTGATCGACGAGCTGCAGATCAACTGCCGTATCCGTTCCGTGCCCTACCCAATGCTGGATATGATTGCCCGCAGCATGGAGCGCTTTGGCAGTAAAACAGCCAAAGAGCCTGCGCTGACGCATTACGGCGTCTCTAAACTCAACTTTGACTTCACGCTGGATATTTCGCGGGCGGAGAATGAGCTGGGGTATAAACCGGTTGTGACGCTGGATGAAGGGATTATGCGCACGGCGGCGTGGCTGCGGGATCACGGGAAGCTGCATCGCTAGCCTTTTTGCCCGGTGGCGGCTTCGCCTTACCGGGCCTACAACGGCTCCGTACTGACCCCTCGCCTCTTTAGCCTCATGTAGGCCGGGTAAGCGCAGCGCTACCCGGCAAAAGACAGAGGGTGCAAATACGAAAACGGCAACCCGAAGGTTGCCGTTTGCTTTTACAGAGCCGTCCAGGCATCAGCCCACGCCAGGCCAGCGCCGGGTTCGTAGTATGCCGGGGCATTGTTACACCAGCCGCTGTACGGGAACGGTTTGCACTGGAACAGTTTACCGTGGTTGTTCACGATATCACCTGCGTTGTACTTGCTGTTCGCGCTCCACGCGGCGTAAGAGCCGGAAGTGCCTTCGTCCTTAGACTCGGCTTTCGCTTTCACATTCAGCAGGTAGGACGTGGTGCTGGTCAGTTCACCATCACTGACGGTCAGGCCGATTTCGTACTGCTGAGCCGTTGCAGACTCTGGCGCCTTGAAGGTCACCACCGCTTTGTCCTGACCGGTCACGGTCTGGCCATCCTGGGAACGCCAGGTGTAGGTCAACTTGTTACCGTCGGCGTCAGTGGAGCCTTCCGCGCTCAGGGAAACCTGCGCACCCGCTTCAACCGCCCCGATTGGGCCCGCAATCTGCGCCGCAGGGGCGTGATTCACGGTAGCCGGTTCAACAGGGGTGGTATCTTCCGCTGGCGTCGTATCCGCTGGCGGCGTGGTGTCTGCCGGGGTTTTGTCTTCTCCTGGGGTCACGGCTGAGCCGTCGTCGTTAATGATGTTCACGTTATAGAACTTCTTAACGCAGTTGGTGTAGTCACCCTCTTTGAACGCGCTGAACGGCGTCTGGTACCCCACCAGCTGGCAGGAGTAGGTCTTACCGTCCGGCGTATCCGGGCTCCACCCCCAGTCCTGCTCCCAGTAGATCTTCAGCGCACCGGCGCCGCCTTCATCGAACTGCTTCATGTTGGCGCAGCCCAGCACTTCATTCGCCGGAACAGGCACTTTCAGGTAGTTCGCGAACTCTTTGTAGTACTTGATGCGGTTTTCAGACTGGGCAATCTCGGTTGGGCCGCCGCACTCTACGCCACCGTTGATGATCTGGGTGGTCACGCCGAAGCCCGGAACCAGGCCGTTGGCTTTATCGTGATCGTTTGGCTGCCAGGTGCCGTCGATAACCTGCAGCATGCTTGGTTTTGGCGGCTGCGGATAGGCGAAGAAGAAGATCGCACTCGCCAGGTTCAGCCAGGTATCCGCCACCAGCTCAGGCTTGTCGAGCAGGGTGCGGACGGTGCCAAACATCGCTTCAGAGAACGGACCGTAGTTATAGTTGTAAGACAGCTGCTTCGCGCCGCGGCCAAAGTAGCTTACGAAGTCGCCGTCTTTGTCTTTACCGCATGGCCAGGTCTGCCCCTGCCAGATGTCTGGGTTACATTCGCCGTTATAGCCGCCTTTCTGGCCTTCGGTCCACCCCATTTCACGAACGTGAACCAGGGCCTGACGCCACTCGGCTTCCGGACGCCAGCTCTCATGGCCGCCGGTTTCCTGCGCAAAGTGGGCGAACATGGTCGCCAGCTCTTTGCGGCAGATGGCGTCACTGTCGCGACCATCGTTATAGGTCTTACACAGTGCCGGGAATTTACCAACAGCCTTCAGGAAGTTACTGTAGGTATAAGACTGAGCGCGCAGCGGGAAGAGATATTCCCAGTCGCTGGCCTTCACGATCCCTTCAACGCGCTTGACGTTGTCAGGGTTCGAGGCACGACCTGGCTCAATCTGCTCTACGAGGCTATTGTCCAGGGTCGCAATGGTATCCTTCACCGAAACCATCAGCGGGAAATTGGTCAGCTCTTTTTCCTTTTTCGCCAGATCGCTGGCTTTCATGGTGTACGGCTCACTGCTGGCCGCCTGCAGTGATGCAGCCTGGGCCATAAAGGGTGCAATACATGCCCCCGCCACGAGAACGCTCAGTAATGTCCTTTTCGTCATTTCAAATAATCCTGTATTTAAGCAACTAGGGTGAGTACATTCCCGGCTTATGTATTACTCCCTTAATAAATAAGCCAGAGAGTGTGGTTCTTTTTCATTTTCTGAAGAACACCGAAAGGAATTCTTCAAAAAATAAAAATAATACTACGGTTATTTACCCGATTTTATTTGCTGATACTTCGCCCACACTTTATGGGCATAACGCATGCGCTGCGGATAATTTTCTTTTTTCAATCCGGCGTTATACGCTCCCACCGCTTCCCAGTTATAGCCATACACGTTTATCATCCCGGACAGGATGGAGGCGCCGACCATAATGGAGGTACAGGGCTCATTAATAAGCTGATTTTCATCAATACCCTGACGTGCTAACTCACTGAAGTGTGAGCTGTTAATCTGCATCAACCCGACGTCACGCGTGCCGTCGTGGTTCCAGCCTACCGCGTGGGGATTCATTCCGGATTCGACTTTGGCAATTGCATACAATAACCACGGATCGACATGATAATAATGTCCGGCGTTATCCCAACAGTTCGCGAATACGCTTTGACTAAACAGCAGTAAAAATATAATCACGCGTTTCATGAGCACCTGCTTTTTAAATACTGAACCTCTTTCCGCTCATCATTAGCGATAATTCTGAAGTGTTGGTCACACCCGAAGTGGGGTGTGACCAACTAGTGCGGGTTGATATCATTCCCGCAATCCACGGTTCAGAAGGTTATTTGCAGTCTGTTGAAGGACCTTCTTTCACCCATACATCGCTGTTAGCCGGGTTGTCACCGCGGGTCCACCATTTGGCACGGTAAACGTTGCCCTGGTAGGTTGTGGTTTCGCCGCCGTTATAAACCAGGTCAGAACGCCAGTTCATCTTCACGTTGCTGACCAGCTCCCAGGCATCCACACCGAACCCAGGCTGGTTGCCTTGCGTCCAGTACTTCGCTTTCCACACCAGATGGTCGAAGCTCACGGTATCGCCACTGTTGTAGATTTTGCTGGCATCCCACGCGGCATATTTGCTGGCGTTAGCATCGACAGGCGCATCGCAGCTACCGGTTGCAGAACCTTCGTCAGATGGCGGGGTCACGTCATCAGACGGAGGCGTAACTTCATCAGAGGGTGGCGTTACGTCATCAGACGGAGGTGTAACCTCATCAGACGGTGGTGTAACGTCAGCCGGTTTCGGATTCACGGTAACCTGCACGTTAGACTGCACGCTGGTTTTGCCGTCGCCTACAACTACGCTCAGCGTATAGGTAGACGTGGTGGCAACGTCTGGTGCAGTGATCGTCACGTTCGCGGTATCGGTACCGGTTGCATGCATATCCGCTGGCACGCTCCAGGAGAAGGTCATCGCATCACCGTCTGGATCCACAGCCTGCGCGTGCAGAGCATAGGTTTCTCCTGCCTGCAGCGTCACTGCCTCCATTGCGTTCACGACTGGTGCCTGGTTAGCTTTTGGCGCTTTATTCACAACCTGCACATCAATGGCGTTGCTCAGGCCTTTAGCATCCGTAACCGTCAGGCGGAACACCATGGTCTGGTCGCTGGTCGCTGCCGCAACGTTGAAGGTGGCTTTCGCTTTGGTGCTGTTGGAGAGAGTTACAGATGGGCCAGAAACCTGGGTCCATTTGTAGGTAATCGCATCACCGTCTGGATCGCTGGAAGCAGAACCATCAAGCGTGACGGTTGCCGGGCCAGAGACGTTCTGATCCGCAGAAGACGCGATTGGCGCATGGTTGGTGACGACCGGATCGACCGGGGTAGAACCGCCCAGCAGACTTTCGTTCATCGCGTTCAGGATGTCGCCGGTATCAGAGTCAATAGACCAGGCAAAGAGTCCGCCCAGGTTTTTCGACAGCACATACTTGCCTTTAGCGGCGGTAGAGCGTGCATCTTCATAGGTGATCAGGTCGCCGGTAGACTTATTGAAGACATATGGCGCTTCAGCATTCGCGTCGTAACCATATTCCCAGCCAGGCTTGCCTTTGTACTCGTTAACGATCTGACGGTAGTCGACCACGCCAGGTTCCCAGGTACCTTTCACCATACCGGTTGCGGTACCCGTGAATGGATTGTCACCGGTGTAGCCATGCACGCCAGTCCAGCCGCGGCCATACATGCCCGCACCCACCACGATCTTGCCTGGCTGTACGCCCTGAGCAAGCAGCGCGTCCACGCCGTTCTCGGTGGTGTAGTTCGTGTCCGGACGCCATGACGGCGCGCGCAGTGCGGCCTGGTGGCCCAGCTCGGTGTTGCTCCAGCCGCCGTAGAAGTCATAGCTCATCAGGAAGATGTGGTCGAGGTACTGCTGAGCAGCGGTGTAATCCACGTCTTCAATCTTATCGCGGCCCGCACCGATGGCGCTGGTCAGTTCATAGGTACGGCCAGTCTGTGCAGACAGCTCGTTCAGCATGGTGCGCAGGTCATGCATCAGGGCGGTATACGTCGCTTTATCCTGCTGCGGGTTACCCAGGTGTTCGCTCACGCCGCCGCCGCCAGGGAATTCCCAGTCGATATCCACACCGTCAAAGAACTTCCAGGTCTGCAGGAAATCTTTCACAGAGGAGACGAAGCGGGCACGGATTGCCGGGTCGCCCATGTGGAAGAACGGATCGGACAGCGTCCAGCCACCGATGGATGGCAGCACTTTCAGGTCCGGATGCGCTTTTTTCAGCGCCATCAGCTGGCCAAAGTTACCTTTGTACGGGTCGTCCCAGTTGGAGACGCCAGACTGCGGTTTTTGCAGCGCAGCCCACGGATCGTGAATGGCGACGGTATAGTCCGGACGACCCGCGCAGTCGCGCTGCAGTACGGAGAAGCTGTTACCGCCTTCAACGGTTTTCAGGCCATCGTTGATGCCGTCGCCGCCACAGATTGGAATGAAGCCATAGAGGATGTGGTTCAGGTTCGCTGCCGGGATTTTATCAACCGGGAAGTTACGATCGTAAACGCCCCATTCAGGGAAATACGCCGCAACCACTTTATCAGTATGTTTGGCGAACGTTTTGTTGTTCTCCTGCAGCGGCGCGTTCAGCGGCAGCAGATGGCTGCCGTCGGTGTCCGCCACGATGATCAGCTTGCTGGCGCTTTTGGTACAGCCGCTGGCATTACAGACTTCCACCTGCTCCTGATAACGTCCGCCCTTTTTCACTTTAAAGGTGGCTGAGCCGCTTGCACCAGCTGCGCCGGTCCACACGGTTTTACCATCCAGCAGCACTTTTGCAGACGTTGGCGCGTCGCCGCTCCACACGTTCCACTCGACTTTCACATCCACGCCGTCGTTATGTACCTTGACGAGGCTGTTGTAATCCTGCGCGGCCTGATCCACCTCGACCAGCGCAAATTTGTCATTGCCGGAGCCGATGGTCGGTGCACCTGGCGCAGCAGCGAATGCAGAACCGGTTGCCGCTGCAATAAAGAGCGCCAGATATTTAGGCTTAATAAATTTCATTTTTCTTTCCTGATAAATTTATTCGTAAACGAAATTGATCCATGTCTTCCTTTAGAACATGGAATGATATTCACATAGTGCGTTTTTAAATACGCAGACAGCCGTTATCCAAACCTTAAAGACGCGTTGTATTCCTCCATTAAAAGATACAAGCTAAAAATCCGTGTAGCTTATGCCTTTTACGATACACTGAGGATAAAAGGTCGTCCTTCTCTTTCCTCGTCGAAAATATTGATAAAAAAACTTGACCCGGTTATTTAATAGGTATTCACAAATAGCTGGCAGGTATAGAGCGCTATTCCAGCAAAAGCCAGATAAGGTCCGAAAGCGATGGTTAGGTTATTTTTATTCGATTTATTTAATAGCAAATAGCCCACTATGCCACTTAATGCGGCAATTAATTCAATCGCAGGCAGTGACTGCCAGCCGCACCAGGCGCCCAGCGCCGCCAGCAGCTTGAAATCGCCGTAGCCCAGCCCTTCCCGACGGGTAAGCAGACGAAACGCCCAGTACACCAGCCAGAGCGAAAGATAGCCTGCCACCGCGCCGAGCAGCGCATCCCGCAGGGGCAGCCCGTGGCTGAAGGCGTGGAACAGCAGCCCGGCCCAGAGCAGCGGCTGCGTCAGGCAGTCGGGCAGCAGTTGGTGCTGTCCGTCAATCATCGCCAGCGGCAGCAGAAAGGCCGCCAGCACCCACAGCGAGAAAAGGGATGCTAAGTCCGGTATCCAGCGGGCGGTGAGGCCAAAGAACACCGCCGTCAACAGCTCGAGTAAAAATAACCGCAGCGGAATCGGCGACTTGCAGCAACGACAGCGTCCCCGCAGCGCCAGCCAGCTCAGCAGCGGGATGTTCTCCCATGCGCGCAGAGCATGCTGGCAGACGGGACAGTGTGACGCCGGGAAAAGCAGGTTGCTGCGGCTCTCCTCCTCTAGGGAAGGTGCGAACAAGTCCCTGATATGAGATCATGTTTGTCATCTGGAGCCATGGAACAGAGTTCATCATGAGTCATCAACTTACCTTCGCCGACAGTGAATTCAGCAG
>NZ_VDAF01000044.1:0-12039 GCF_019584525.1 Enterobacter sp. EC_50
GGTCTAAATAGGCTGATTCAAGGCATTTACGGGAGAAAAAATCGGCTCAAACATGAAGAAATGAAATGACTGAGTCAGCCGAGAAGAATTTCCCCGCTTATTCGCACCTTCCCTAAGAGATACCATTTTTGTCTTAATCCCGTGTCGTGAAGATCCAGCGTAAAGCGCCATTCGCCACTCAGGCTTTCACGGTCTCGGCCACCCGTGAATAACAGATTAGTATGATTGAGATTCTGCTTATTATACGGTTGGTCATATTGCTCGTTATGTAAGCATTCAACGGCATTTTCAGCCAGGTCCGATTTTTCCAACATGAGATATCCTTCATAAAAGAGGTGTTTCTGTAGAATAACGGCTCGAATTAAGGCGCTGGAGCTGTTCCTCATAAACAGAAGGAAAGTTAAGTGATAAAAACATGTAAATGTGATGGAGGTCGAATAACGACAGGATTCTAATGTGATGTACATCTCATAATTGCTTTTACTATGGTGATTTTGATCACATCTGCAACCCTGAGGCGCGATATGACTCACATAAAATTATGGCAGGACTTCAGGGATCTCACTTCTGTTTCTTATCCGTCATGCATTCAGGCCGGGTAACGTACACTGGTTGAAATTAATTACTATGGGTCTGTTTGGATACGATTATTAAATCGTGACGGAGGAAATACGATGGGTCAGTTGCAGGGTGGTGTCAGGAATGAAGCAGTAAATATTGGTTCTACAACCAGTCGATATCGATGGACAATTTGCGCGTTGCTCTTTTTTTCTGTCACCATAAATAATCTCGACAGATCTATATTAGGGTTGCTCGCCCCAATATTACAAAAAGATATTGGCTGGAATGAAATTGAATACGGTAATATAGTGACGGCATTTCAGGCTGCCTATGCCTTAGGTTTATTCCTGTGCGGACGTTTTGTTGACGTTTATGGCGCACGCCTGGTTTTACCTGTCTCACTGGCAATCTGGAGTTTAGCTGCGATGGCTCACGGAATGGTCGGTACCGTTATAGGATTTATCTACGCGCGAATCTTCCTTGGGCTTGGGGAGAGTGCCAACTTCCCTTCAGCTGTGAAGGTTGCCGCAGAGTGGTTCCCGAAACGAGAGCGTGCTTTTGCAACGGGTATTTTTAATTCGGGTTCCAACATCGGTAATATTTTTGCTCCTGTTATTATTCCATGGATAGCATTACAGTGGGGTTGGCGTGAAGCATTCATCGTAACCGGTGCCGTAGGGTTTATCTGGATTGCTTTCTGGTTGATATTATACGGAAAGCCGGAGAAAATTAAGAAGGTAAATAAAGAAGAATTAGCCTGGATTAATCAGGATGATGACGCTGATATTACAGCACAAACAACTCAAAAAATCAGCTGGTTGGGTTTGCTAAAGTTTAAGCAGACCTGGGCATTCGCCATTTGCAAATTTCTCACTGACCCGATTTTCTGGTTCTTCCTTTTTTGGCTACCGAAGTGGCTGCATGACGCTCGCGGTATTGATATGGCGCATATGGCGATGCCCCTGGTATTAATCAATATTCTGGCAACGATGGGCGGTCTTGCAGGTGGCTATCTCCCTGCATGGATGGTAAACCGCGGTATGGCCGTCAATAAAGCGCGTAAAGCGACATTATTGTTATGCGCTACCTGCGTGCTTCCTATTTTACTGGTCTCGAATGTTTCCAATCTTTGGTGCGCAGTGTTGCTGATTGGGCTTGCTGTGGCAGCGCATCAGGGCTGGTCGGTCAATCTTTATACAAGCGTATCCGATATGTTTCCTAAGCAGGCTGTGGGAGCTGTTGTCGGTATTGGTTGCCTGATTGGCTCTCTCGGTTCAATTATTTTCACCCAAGCTACAGGCCATATTTTACAGGCTACAGGAAGCTATTGGTCTATTTTCCTGATGGGTGGTTTTGCCTATCTGCTGGGTTTCCTGATCATGCATTTATTAATTCCATCAATGTCAGCAGCTAAATTTAAATAATATTAACTATACAGGTACAGAACATGTCATTTACCGATAGTCTGTTAAAGGAACGTATTTTGGCAGCCAGAGAGAAAAGTCTTCTTTGGCTAAATAAAATGCAACTCCCCAACGCAACGGCAGGCGTATTACGCGTTAGCGAACTTCACCAGCCCGAGCAATGGCCGCAGATGCTTCTGCCGGGAACCTATGATGGCACGATGGCTCGCGTTTTATTGGGGGATGAGATCGCCGGGAAAGAAGCGCTTGCGGACTGGATATTGGGTCATCAGGGAAAGGACGGTTTTTTCCAGTTGCCGGGATTGTGCTGGAACGAAACATGGAAAGGACCGGATGCTGAAAAAACGCGCCAGTACATGCGTTTTCATACAACCAATTACTGTATGGGGACGCTGGAAGTGCTGGATCAACTGGATAGAATCGAGCTGCCATTTTTGAAACCTTACCTCGACGCTCAGTATTTTTGGGCATGGTTAGGTCAACGTGATATGCGCGATCCCTGGCTGGAAGGTAATAATATCGTCAATATCGGTAGTTTTCTGTTACTCGAACAGCAGAGAGAACCGAACGGTCCTGCGGCTCAACGTTTGCAGGATATGATCTTCTGGCATAATCAGCAAAGCGAACCCTATTCAGGTTTTTGGGGGCCGGGTCAGCAGTACAGCCATGAAGCTTTACTATTTGCGCTCTGCGGTGCGACGCATAATTTACATGTATTTTATGCACTCGATGAAAATATTCCCTATTTTAACCAGTCGATAAGCCGCTGCCTGGAACAACCTCTAGCCATTCGCAGCAGCTGTATTGATGTCGATATTATCGATATTCTGGCGCACGGCCACGCGCGTTGCCCATATCGCAGCGATGAAATTGAGCATTGGCTCCGCAGTATGCTCGTGAAATTGCTGGACTTCCAGAATGCGGATGGTGGATTCCCGGACACCTTACTTGGCGAGCGAGGATATGATGGATGGGTGAAGGGATATAAAGAGCCTCAGGGGCACAGTAATACGTTTGCCACCTGGTTCCGATGGATAGCTATCGCGATGATCGCCCACGTTTTATGGCCTCAATGGCAGGACTGGCGTTTCCGTAAGACCATCGGCATTGGATATTTTAAAAATCTGTCGAGGTGATTTTAAATTTCTTTGCCCATCGGTACAGAAATCGGCGAAAGCGGCTTATTTCACTGAGCACGCTTTTGCCGATTTAACGATGGGCCGTGGCGGCAATCAGCAACCGTCTTTGCAGGTTGCCGCTGGATTTTGCTCAAGGACTCTTACCAGCAGGGCTCGGGGTTCTCTCACGACATCTGTTCCAACTGACAGTACTTTGCCGTCCCGCTCTGCTGAATACTTCGCGACAACATCACCGAATGCATTTCGCTGCAGGGCGACCTCTTGTCCTGCTTTTACCGTGTCGCCGGGTTTAACGAAAACTTCCGCAAACCCGCCCGTGGTCGCTCGTATTGAACTGATCGCATTACCAATATACGTTTTATTGCTGATGGCGGTTGCGCCGATTTTGCCTTCAATCACCTTGTAATGAATCAGTACATTGAGGGCACCCTCTACACCCCGGGCAATCATATCCTGCTGGTAAATCCTCGGCTCTCCCGTCTCGGCCGTTATCGCCGGGATACCATTTTGAATAAAGGTTGTCTCCATTGAGCCGGCTTCGCCGGGATCTTTCTTAATTTGATCGGCCGGAAAAAGTTCTGCAATCGTCCGGGCATCCGCATTGCGGTAGTCGGCATAAATGAACAGCGGATAAGCCGTTCCGGTAGACTGGGTGTGGTAGTCAATCGCCAGGTCGACATTTCCTTTGTAAACCTTATTCCACATCATCCATGCCTGACGCTCGGCAGGGTTACCCGTTTCTTTTCCTGGATGCACGCGGTTGTAGTCGATCGTCTCGCCACCATCGGTTGAAACGGACCATGTCCGGGAGACCCTTTCAAGTCCAGAACGGTTTGGACCAATAATGCCAATAACGCTGCCGTTCATTTTTGCGGGGTCCAGTTGTTCCATCACTTTTTGTACGATGCGCACTCCGTTTAGCTCATCCCCGTGGACGCCCGCCTGCAGCAGGACTTTCTTCCCGTCCGTTTTGCCTTTTGCCACCATGATGGGGACATACCAGCGCTGTCCTGTTCCTGTCTCAACCCCCTCGAACATGAAGCGATGTTGTCCTGCTGTCAGGTCTGATACATCCAGAGTCGAGATAACCGGCACTCCCTGCACCTTATCACCCGTATACACCGTTGCCGCGTGAGTCATTGAGCATGGCAACGCTAAGCTGAGAGCGAATGCGATACGGCTAGTAGATATCTTCATGAGCGTCATTTTCCATTTGATAGGGTTGAGATTTTTATTTTTCGGCCTGGGCCGTGGTTCGTGCTCATTAAGTTAATAGTGATTTTATGAGGCCAGCCAGCGGCACGATCGGGAAATGTGATTTTGCATAGGCTAACGCACCGGCCTCAATAACAGGGTTTGCGCGATTCATTTTTCCTGCCCGGCGTCTTCTTTCTAACCTACCTCACAAAAAACGATCCTCCGCTTTGATCGACATGCCATCTTCGCCTATATGACTAGTCATGAAATTTTAAATGACTAGTCATATAGGGAGGAAACATGAGCAATCAGCTGCCGGCCAACTTTTTATGGGGCAACTCGGTATCGAGCATGCAGACGGAAGGGGCCTGGAACGAGAGCGGGAAGGGGATGTCGGTGTACGACATTCGCGAAGCTGGGGAGAACATCTCCGACTGGAAAGTGGCGACCGACTCCTACCATCGCTACCGGGAAGATTTCGACCTGATGCAGGATCTGGGCATGAACTGCTACCGCTTCCAGATCTCCTGGAGCCGCGTCTGTCCGCAGGGTGACGGCGCGTTCAACGACGAGGGCATCGCGTTTTACGACCGCTTTATTGACGATCTCATCGCCCGCGGTATTGAGCCGATGATCTGCCTCTACCACTTCGATATGCCGCTGGCGCTGGCGCAGGAGTACAACGGCTTCAATGACCGCCGCGTAATGGACGCCTTTATCCGCTACGGTAAAAAGATGATCGACTGCTTTGGCGACCGCGTGAAGTACTGGCTGACCTTCAACGAGCAGAACATCTTCCATATGCCGGAAGCGTTTCGTATTTCCGGCTACATGAAAGGCGATCAAACCCTGCGCGAGCTGTACGAGCTGCAGCACCATACCATGGTGGCGCACATGGCGCTGACCGAGTATCTGCACCAGACGAAACCGGGCCAGCTGATGGGCGGCATGCTGGCGCACCAGCTGATCTACCCGGCCACCTGCAAACCGCGCGATATCTTCTGCGCCCAGCAGTATGACGAGTTCCTCAACCAGAACCTGCTGCGCGTCTTTGCCGGGCAGGGCTACAGCCCGGCGGTGATGGCGGTGGTGGAGCAGGAAGGCTTTGGTGATATCTACCGCGCCGAAGATTTAGCGCTACTGGCGCGCACCAGAAACGACTATATGGCCTTCAGCTACTACGCCAGCAAAACGCTGGACAGCGATGCGATCCCGGAAGGCACGCCGGTCAACTATTACCTGCTGCACGGCGAGAAAAATAACCCCTACCTGAAAGCCACCGAGTGGAACTGGCAGATCGACCCGCTCGGTTTTCGCACCATCATTACCCGCTACGCCAACGACTGGCGCATGCCGGTCTTCCCGATTGAAAACGGGATTGGCGTGATTGAGTCCTGGGATGGCGTCAACCCCATCGAGGATACCTACCGCATCGACTACCACCGGGCGCACATCGAGGCGATGAAAGCGGCGATGTTCGAGGACGGGGCAGAGGTCATGGGCTACCTCGGCTGGGGGTTAATCGACATTCTCAGCTCCCAGGGCGACATGCGTAAGCGCTACGGCGTGGTCTACGTCAACCGGGAAAACCACGACCTGAAAGACCTCAGGCGCGTGCCGAAGAAGAGCTACGCGTGGTTAAAACAGGTTATCCATACCAACGGACGCGAGATGTAAGCCGTACGCTGCCGGGCCGTTTTTGTGACTGATTGATGGGAACACGCCGCTATGTCTGAAACAAAAATCACACCGCATATGCAGTCCTTTGTCGATAAGTTTGTCGAGTTCTCGGCGCGCCTGGCAAACCAGGTGCACCTGCGCTCCCTGCGCGACGCCTTCGCCACGGTGATGCCGATTTTCATCCTCGCCGGCCTGGCGGTGCTGGTGAACAACGTGGTGTTCCCGTGGATTTTTCACGGCGATACGCTGGCACACTTCAAAGTGTGGGGCGAGGCGATTATCAACGGCACGCTTAACATCGCTGCGCTGCTGCTGGCCCCGATGATCGCCTGGTCACTGGCGCGCAACAAAGATTTCGACAACCCGGTCTCGGCAGTGGTTATCGCCGTCAGCAGTTTTATCATCATGATGCCGATGCGCTTACAGGTTACGCCCGTTGGCAGCGACGCCGCGGTGAACGTCACGCAGGTCCTGACCTTCGCCAATATCGGCTCCACCGGGATTTTCGCCGGGGTGTTGATTGGGCTGCTCTCAACGGAAGTGTTTATCGCGATTTCGCGCCTGAAGGCGCTGCACATATCGCTCGGGGAAAATGTGCCCCCAGCGGTCAGCAAATCCTTTACCGCGCTGATCCCGACGATCCTCACGCTCTCCCTGTTCGCGGTGCTGGCGGCCATACTGGCAAACGTGCTGCACACGGATCTGATCCATCTCATTACCACCTTTATCCAGCAGCCGCTGCGGCTGATCAACACCAGCCTGCCGGGGACGATTTTCATCTACAGCTTCGGCAACTTTCTGTTCACGCTCGGTATCCATCAGTCGGTGGTCAACAGCGTGGTGCTGGAGCCGTTTCTGCTGATCAACACCAACGAGAACATGCTGGCCTTCGCCAACGGCCAGCCCATTCCGCACATCATCAACAACATCTTCGTGCCGACGTTTGGCATGGTGGGCGGAACCGGCAGCACGATCTCGCTGCTGATCGCCATCTTTATCTTCTCCCGACAGCAGTCGGCGAAGCAGGTAGCGCGTCTGTCGCTGGCGCCGGGCTTATTCAACATCAACGAGCCGGTGATCTTCGGCCTGCCGATTGTCTTTAACCTGCCGCTAATGATCCCGTTTGTGCTGTTGCCCGCGATAGGCATTTACTTCGCCTGGCTCTGTACCACGCTGGGATTCATGTCGCGCTGCGTGGTGATGATCCCGTGGACCACGCCGCCGATTCTCAGCGCCTGGCTGGCGACGGCAGGGGACTGGCGGGCGGTGGTGGTGCAGTTGGCAATCATTGTATTTGGTGTATTCTTCTACCTGCCTTTCCTCAAGATTGCCGAGCGAGTGGCGTTGAAAAACAGCGGGATAGAAAACTAACTGTAAGGAAGGACGATGGCGGCGAAGTACATCACCATAGCGCGGGAAATCAAGAAACGCATTATCAGCCAGCAGTACGCCGCCAATGAACCGCTCCCGGACCAGTTTGCGCTGGCGGCGGAGTTCAGCACCAGCCGGATGACCATCCAGCAGGCGATGCGCCAGCTGATCGTCGAAGGGCTGGTCTACACCCGCCAGGGGCAAGGGACGTTCATCCGCAAAAACTTCCTCCAGCTCTCGCAGTGGGATCTCTCCGGCAGCGACTATTTCGGTGCCACCAAAACCTGGGAACACCTGGGCACGGTTACCAGCCAGGTGGTGCATTTTGAACTGCGCTTCCCGAACGAAAAAGAGCAGGCGTCGCTGATGATTAACGCCGATGCGCCCGTCTATGACTTTATTCGTCTGCGCTTATTAAACGGCGAACCCATGTCGCTGGATTCCACGGTGATGCCGATGAATCTGGTGCCGGGCCTGACGAAAAGCCATCTTGAAGGTTCGGTGTTTCAGTACGTTCAGGAAACCCTGGGGCTGAAAATTATGGGGTCATACCGGGTGGTGCGGGCGCTAAAGCCCAACGCGCTGGACAGAGAGCATCTGGTCTGTGAGGAAACCGATCCGGTGCTGGAGGTGGAGCAGGTCATTTATCTGGAAGATGGCACCGCGCTGGAGTATGCCCACTGCCACTATCGGTACGACCACGGCGGGATTGTTATCGTGAATAACGGATAGTCCGTCCTTCAGGCACACGACTCGAAATAGCTGTCTGTATCTTTTATGTAAAGATCGTTCTGACACAGATGCTGAATATGACCCGGCTTAAATGTAAAACGGATTTTTTGGATCCAGGATCGTTTTATTTTGCTGGTATTGTCGCGTGATAATCCATAATCATGAATTATCTCATGAACAAAACGAATGCTCTTTGCAGAAACATAGACCGGTGTTTTGGTGAGCTGAATCAGTTTGCTGATCCAAATATCATCTGCGCGAGGACAAACCCGAATAAAATCCTCGTTAAAATGGAAATACTCCGGAATCATGTTTTTCTTGAGGACAACGCCACCAAGACCGGTGATGATGTAGTTTTGCTTAACAACTTTTGGCACGGTGATAAGCGGGAAATTACGATAGGTATCAAGAAGTTCTTTCTTCTTCTTTACCGTTTCGCGCACGCGCGCAGCAACCACATATTCCTGATTGTGGTGGTAAAAATCATCTAGTAGGGTTTCTGCCCACATTTCGTTATAAATGGCGTCATCGTCGGCATAAATCAGAATATCCTCTTCCGTTGCCGCTTGTAACGCAGGAAACAATTTACGATAAGGCCCGGTGTTTTTAACCCATTTAAAAACCAGGTTTGTACCTGTCTGGCGAATTTTCTGCGCCCATTCAGGCTCTTCAGTGATGCCTTCATCACTGAGATAAGGTGTACTGGAGACCCATACAACAATTTGATCGACTTTTTTACTCTGGTTCGCTAGTGACCACACTGTCTGCGAACAGAGATAAAGGCGCGATTTTGTTGTTGTTAAGTTAATACTGATCATTGTACTAAGTGTGCTCCAGGAAATAAAAAGACCCTATAAATACAGATTAAACTGATGTTATAAGTAGGCGCATCATAACACTTAGAGGATCAGATGTAACCACGCCGGGTTGGCAGAAAATGGCAAGAATGGGACTTACGGCAATAATTGCTGTTCAGAAACGATGAGTGCAGTGGGTATCGCGGAGTAATAAGACCCCGAGATTTCGAGGTCTTATAAGGTACTTTAAAGATTCAGAAAGATCAGTTCAGACGCACCGGCATACCGGAACGGTTCTGAATCGCCTGGTCGACGATGGTGGTTTCCACGTCAGGCTGAGAGGTCACGGACTGCACCGCGCTGTTCAGCGTAATCGGCACGATCTCGTTGTTGTTGATCTGGTCTTCGCTGGTGGACAGCGGGTTGTGCACTTCGATGTAGCGGCTGCCGTCTGGCTCAGACGTCGCTTTCACCGGTTCATTGATAAACTGCACGCGCGTACCCACCGGCACGTTTTCGAACAGGAACTTGATGTCGTCGTTACGCAGGCGCACGCAGCCGTGGCTCACGCGCAGGCCGATACCGAAGTTGGCGTTGGTGCCGTGAATCGCATACAGACGACCAATATACAGGGCATACAGACCCATCGGGTTATCCGGGCCGGCTGGCACAACGGCTGGCAGCGGTTCGCCCGCAGCGATGTATTCCGCGTGCATTTTGGCGGTAGGGGTCCAGGTTGGGCCCGCTTTCTTACGTTCAACTTTGGTGGTCCAGTTCAGCGGGGTATCTTTGCCCAGCTGGCCGATACCGATTGGCAGCACGATAACGGTGTTGGTGCCTTTCGGGTAGTAATACAGACGCATTTCGGCGCTGTTGATCACGATACCTTCATGAACGGTATCCGGCAGGATCAACTGCTGAGGAATATTCAGCACGGTACCTGCTTTTGGCAGATACGGGTCAACGCCCGGGTTCGCTTCCAGCATGTTAGACAGGCCCAGCTGGTACTGCGCGGCGAAATACTCCAGCGGCTGAGAGTTACCCTCAGGCACTGTCACCACCTGGTTTTGACCCACCAGACGGCTTCCGTCGGTCGGCAGGGGATACGTCACCGCAGACGCGGTCTTACAAAAACCTACTACGGCTAACGCCGCCGCAAAAAGCGTTGTTAATTTCATGTTCATGTTGTGCGAGGTATCTAAGCCATTCTGGCGATGAGTTGATAAGTCTGAATCTGTGATGGGAGCGCATTATATGTGCATTCCCGCTCACTGGGAATTCAGATGTGTACGAAATCACATTTTTTTCGATTTTGTTAAAGTTTAGTGGATTGCCGCAACACGGGATCTCAATTCGGAATTGTGGCATAATGCCGTGTTTATCACACTTTTCGCAGGAATCTCCCCGTGTTAGTTACCAGCAACGTCACTATGCAGTTTGGCAGTAAGCCGCTGTTCGAAAACATTTCCGTCAAATTTGGCGGCGGCAACCGTTACGGCCTGATTGGCGCCAACGGTAGCGGAAAATCCACCTTCATGAAGATCCTCGGCGGCGATCTGGAGCCGACCCTCGGCAACGTCTCGCTCGACCCTAACGAGCGTATCGGTAAGCTGCGTCAGGATCAGTTCGCCTTCGAAGAGTTCACCGTGCTGGACACCGTGATCATGGGGCACGCGGAGCTGTGGGAAGTGAAGCAGGAGCGCGATCGCATCTACGCGCTGGCCGAAATGAGCGAAGAAGACGGTTATAAAGTGGCCGATCTGGAAACGCAGTACGGCGAGATGGACGGTTACTCTGCGGAAGCGCGTGCGGGCGAGCTGCTGCTGGGCGTCGGCATTCCGGTTGAACAGCATTACGGCCCGATGAGCGAAGTTGCGCCAGGCTGGAAGCTGCGCGTGCTGCTGGCTCAGGCGCTGTTCTCTAACCCGGACATCCTGCTGCTCGACGAACCAACGAACAACCTGGACATCGACACCATCCGCTGGCTGGAGCAGACGCTCAACGACCGCGACAGCACCATGATCATCATCTCGCACGACCGTCACTTCCTGAACATGGTCTGTACGCACATGGCGGATCTGGACTACGGCGAGCTGCGCGTGTATCCGGGCAACTATGACGAGTACATGACCGCCGCCACCCAGGCGCGCGAGCGTCTGCTGGCGGACAACGCCAAGAAGAAAGCGCAGATTGCGGACCTGCAGTCCTTCGTTAGCCGCTTCAGCGCTAACGCCTCTAAGTCGCGTCAGGCGACCTCGCGTGCGCGTCAGATCGACAAAATCAAGCTGGAAGAGGTTAAAGCCTCCAGCCGTCAGAACCCGTTCATCCGCTTCGAGCAGGATAAGAAGCTGTTCCGTAACGCGCTGGAAGTGGAGGCCCTTACCAAAGGCTTCGATGAAGGCCCGCTGTTTAAAAACTTCAACCTGCTGCTGGAAGTGGGCGAGAAGATTGCCATTCTGGGCGCCAACGGCGTGGGTAAATCCACCATGCTGAAAACCCTGGTCGGCGAACTGCAGCCGGACAACGGCACCGTGAAATGGTCCGAGAACGCGCAGATTGGCTACTACGCGCAGGATCATGAGTACGAATTCGAAAATGACCTCACCGTCTTCGACTGGATGAGCCAGTGGAAGCAGGAAGGCGACGACGAGCAGGCGGTGCGCAGCATCCTGGGCCGTCTGCTGTTCAGCCAGGACGACATCAAAAAGCCTGCTAAAGTGCTCTCCGGTGGCGAGAAAGGCCGCATGCTGTTCGGCAAGCTGATGATGGAAAAACCAAACATCCTGGTGATGGACGAACCGACTAACCACCTGGACATGGAATCGATCGAATCGCTGAACATGGCGCTGGAGATGTATCAGGGCACCCTGATCTTCGTCTCTCACGACCGTGAGTTCGTCAGCTCGCTGGCAACCCGCGTGATCGAGATTACGCCAGAGCGCGTGGTGGACTTCACCGGTAACTACGAAGATTACCTGCGCAGCAAAGGTATCGACGGCTAAAAAAAAGCCCGGTGGCGCTTCGGTATGAACCGGAAACATGGGTAACACTTTAGACCGGATACATGGGTAACAGTTATAACTGGCATAGAAGAGGAGACTCGCTATGCCCTGGACTGAGACCCGACCTATGCAACGC
>NZ_VDAF01000045.1:0-10955 GCF_019584525.1 Enterobacter sp. EC_50
TTACGCACCACCCCGTCAGTAGCTGAACAGGAGGGACAGCTGATAGAAACAGAAGCCACTGGAGCACCTCAAAAACACCATCATACACTAAATCAGTAAGTTGGCAGCATCACCCTCATCGGAATACGCATTTTGCAGCGCTGCCTGACCGTAGTTAAGGCGGACGATGCCGTTCGGCGCATCGAGGCTGCTGACTTCAGCCTGGCGGTTAATGCTGCACCCCGCGAGCAAGAGGAGTGTGCCGGCTACAATGACTCTTTTCATGGTTCGCTCTGAGTGGATGGAAATACGTTATCGTACCCGCAGATGCCCGCCGCAATGGCTGGAATAGCCGGACAATCTGCCCTCACTCTTCGCAACGGGTCGATGGTGAACGCGATCAGACCCCATTCTGATTAAATTGTGATTTCTATCACAAAAGCATTGATTTTTGTGATGGTGGTCATATTATAGGCGCATTGACGATAAAGTTTTACAACACGTTGATGGAGCATCACTGTGAAACTGCGCAAAATCCTGAAAAGTATGTGGGCCAATTACTGCCGCACGTTCAAAGACGTGCCGCCGGGCGCCATGTTCTGATAAAAAAACCTGCTTCGGCAGGTTTTTTTATACCTGCAGACGTTGAAGGGAAGATGTCAGGGGGCGTGTTTTGATACTATGGCGGCCTTTAAATAAGGAGAAACCCCATGTCACAAAACCTGAGCGCCGATCAGGAACTGGTCTCTGACGTTGTCGCCTGCCAGCTGGTTATCAAACAAATCCTGGATGTTCTGGACGTGATTGCGCCGGTTGAAGTGCGCGAGAAGATGTCTACCCAGCTGAAAAACATCGATTTTGCCAGCCATCCTGCTGCCGCTGACCCGGTAACGCTTCGTGCGATCCAGAAGGCCATCGCGCTGATCGAGCTGCGATTCACGCCGCAGGGTGAGTCCCACTGACGCAGGGAAATGGGCGACGGCATGCGTCGCCCTTTGATGTTATCAGAAGAACGTCTGGACCAGCAGGTAGCTCGCGGCACACGCGCAGCTTACCCCAATCAGCCCTGGCAAAATAAAGCTGTGGTTGATGATAAATTTACCGATGCGGGTCGTGCCTGACCGGTCAAAGCCGATGCAGGCCAAATCGCTGGGATAGGTCGGCAGGACAAAATAGCCGTAAGACGCCGGGAAAAAGGCGATCAGCATTTTCGGGTCGATGCCCAACATCAACCCCATCGGCGCCACCGCCGTCAGCGCCGCCGCCTGGCTGTTCACCAGTTTTGACACCAGAAACAGCACAATCGCATATGTCCACGGGTGGCTTTTCACCACGCCTTCCAGGGCCAGCTTTAACTCGTCGAGATGCGCCTGGAAAAAGGTATCGCTCATCCACGCCACGCCGAATACCGAGAAGATCGCAACCATACCGGCCTTGAATACCGCGCCGTTGGAAATCGCGGAGGCATTGACCTTACAGGCCATCAGCATCACGGCACCCGCAATTAGCATCATCATCTGGATGACAAGGTTCATCGACAGCGCCGTCATTTTGCCTTTCAGTTCAAAGGCGGGGCGCAGCTCAGGGAAGGCCCCCAGCAGAACGACCACGGCAATGCCGGCAAAGAAAATCCACGTGGACCAGTAGGCCTGTTTTGGGAAACGCTGATTCATTAACGTCTCTGTTCCGCCATAGATAAACTCGCGCTGCTTAGGATCTTTTAGCTTTTCCTGAAACTCCATGTCGTCCGCCAAATCTTTCCCGCGGCGTAAACTCCATAGTGCAGCAATAGCCACGCCGAAAAGTGAAGCGGGAACCGACACGGCGAGAATTTCCAGAATTCCCCACGCGTGGCCGATCCCATGCTGGGCCGCCAGGATGGACACCAGCGACACGACGGCAACGGAAACGGGGGAGGCCGTGATCGCCATCTGCGACGCGACCGACGCCACGGCCATAGGACGCTCCGGACGGATCCCTTTTTTCAGGGCGATATCCGCAATAATCGGGAACATGGTGTAGACCACATGGCCGGTGCCGCACAGAAAGGTCAGCATCCAGGTGGTAAACGGAGCGAGCAGGGTGATGTGCTGCGGGTGTTTGCGCAGCAGACGTTCCGCAAACTGCATCATGACGTTGAGACCGCCCGCCGTTTGCAGGGTAGCGGCACACCCAATCACCGCGAGGATGGTCAGCATGACGTCAACCGGGGGTTTACCCGGCTGCAGACCAAAGACGAAACATAAAATAAAAAGACCAATACCGCTGATTAACCCAAGCCCCATACCGCCGAAACGCGTACCCGTCAGCAGGCAGAGGAGAATGACAACAAACTCAATGGTGATCATGATGCTCCCTCGTCAATGATTATGTAATTAAATAAATCATCACACGTTGTGTGGTTAATCATTGGGAGCCAGATCTGATTTGTTAAATTTCAGCAAAAGCAGAAGGTTGGAGAGGGGAAGGGGACCTGCTCCCCGGGACGGAAGCAGGCCAAAAACTCAGTGGTGCTGCACCGCCACAATGTCGAGCAGGTGACGGTCGGTTTGCTCAGGACATAAACCTGCCTGCTGCGCGTTATGCAGCTCATCCGCCAGCGTCTTCAGCAGCAGGCCATCCTGCTGCTGCTCTTTATCCATATCGCGTAAGAATCTGAGCGTCGTAATGTCCTGCTGCGCTTTGGCTTCATCGGCCAGTTTGTTGAGGGTGCTGCAGCGTTGTTCATACTCTTCAAGCGTTTTCTGAAACAGTTCTTCCAGACAAGAGTAGCTCTCGTTTATCCCATCAAGGGCTTTAACGACAGGGTTTGCCCCTGCAGCTTTCAGGAAGTTAAAAACGCGCATCATATGGGTGACGTTACTTTGTGCCTGAGAGCGAAAGAAGGTGGCAGAGCCCGTGAGGCTATTCTCAGCGCACCAGGCACTTAAGTGAAGGTGCAGGTTGGAGGCGTAGAACTCAAGGTTCATCTGCGCGTTAAGTTTTTGCATCATCGTTTGGGTAGCCATACTCATATCCTTATTGACGGTGGGACGTGATGTCCGTTGCTTAACCTGAGCACCAGGCAAGTACGAAGAAAAAGAGCAGAAATACGCTTTCTGCAGTAAACGAAGTCGACCGAAATTCACTTCCTGTGTTCGATATAAATAAGCATACCCTTGTCTTTGGTCTAAGAAAACTCTTAAATTGGCTGTGTTTACCATACATTACAAACTTTAATATAGTACAGAAATACAATTAGCTCGCCATAGATCGGTGTTTAGATAATCCTCTGATAATCAACATTTTTTATCGAAGAGATATGCTGTTACTCTTTCGGGAATATTAAACCGGAATAATGCTCCGTAAAAAAATGAATCACGGATTAATTATTCCGTATATCAGGTGCATTAATAAAATTGCGCTAAATCAAATTCTGTGGAGTAAATAATTTTCAGTGCGTGTGGCATTTTTGATGGAAAACATACTGCACTTTTCTGACGTCCGGCGTTCTTGGGCCCGATCCGGGGCATCAGGGATATCTTAGCTAATCTTATGGATAATCCTGCTTACCCTCATTTCATTTGTCTGACAAATACTGCCTTTTTTATGTCATTTTTCGCTGAATTTATGTACGCAATTACTGTAATTCTGCGGTGTGATGGGGCTCTCTTATGGATGATTAATTTCCCGCTAAAACTATCACCAGCAATAACGCTTATAACGAGGTAAGCGCTAATGCCTTGTTTTAAGTCCGATTAAATAAGAAGCACGCACATATTCCCTACAGAAAAGAAAGCTAAAGCTGGAGTTTACCATGCACAAATTTACTAAAGCGTTGGCGGCCATCGGTCTGGCTGCCGTTATGTCACAATCCGCTATTGCTGAGAATTTAAAACTCGGTTTTTTGGTAAAACAGCCCGAAGAGCCCTGGTTCCAGACGGAGTGGAAATTCGCCGATAAGGCCGGGAAAGATTTAGGTTTTGAAGTGATTAAAATCGCCGTGCCTGACGGTGAGAAAACCCTGAACGCCATCGACAGCCTGGCGGCCAGCGGTGCGAAAGGCTTCGTTATCTGTACGCCGGATCCAAAGCTGGGCTCGGCCATCGCGGCAAAAGCCCGCGGTTACGACATGAAGGTCATTGCCGTTGACGATCAGTTCGTGAACGCCAAAGGCAAGCCGATGGACAGCGTCCCGCTGGTCATGATGGCCGCGACAAAAATCGGCGAACGTCAGGGCCAGGAACTCTATAAAGAGATGCAAAAACGCGGCTGGGACGTCAAAGAGACCGCAGTGATGGCTATTACAGCGGATGAGCTGGACACGGCGCGTCGTCGTACAACCGGGTCAATGGACGCGCTGAAGGCGGCCGGTTTCCCGGAAAAACAGATCTACAAAGTCCCCACCAAATCTAACGATATCCCGGGCGCTTTCGACGCCGCCAACTCCATGCTGGTTCAGCATCCGGAGGTCAAACACTGGCTGGTGGTCGGCATGAACGACAACACCGTGCTGGGCGGCGTGCGCGCGACGGAAGGTCAGGGCTTCAAGGCACCTGACGTGATCGGGATTGGCATCAACGGCGTTGACGCCGTCAGCGAGCTGTCCAAAGCGCAGGCAACCGGCTTCTACGGCTCACTGCTGCCAAGCCCGGACGTTCACGGCTATAAATCCAGCGAGATGCTTTACAACTGGGTCACCAAAGGGGCTGAACCGCCGAAATTTACCGAAGTGACCGACGTGGTGCTCATCACCCGCGACAACTTCAAAGAGGAGCTGGCGAAAAAAGGACTGGGCGGGAAGTAATACGCGGTGATTGTGCCCCTCATCCTGCGTGAGGGGCCTGACGTACACACTACAGGAATCACGGAGACGTTATGCGACAGTCTGATCCGTATCTCTCTTTTCGCGGCATCGGGAAAACCTTCCCCGGTGTGAACGCGCTGACCGATATCAGCTTCGACTGCTATGCCGGCCAGGTTCACGCCCTGATGGGGGAAAACGGTGCGGGAAAATCCACGCTGTTGAAAATCCTCAGCGGCAACTACTCGCCAACAACCGGCACGCTGGCGATCCGCGGCGAAGAGGTCTCTTTTGCCGATACCACGGCGGCGCTCAATGCCGGGGTGGCCATTATCTATCAGGAGCTGCACCTCATCCCTGAGATGACCGTGGCGGAAAACATCTATTTAGGACAGCTCCCGCACAAAGGCGGCGTGGTGAATCGTTCGCTACTTAATTATGAAGCGGGGCTGCAGCTAAAACACCTGGGGCTGGACGTCGATCCCCAGACGCCGCTGAAATATCTCTCCATCGGCCAGTGGCAGATGGTTGAAATTGCCAAGGCGCTGGCGCGTAACGCCAGAATAATTGCCTTCGATGAACCCACCAGTTCGCTCTCTAAGCGGGAAATCGAAAATCTGTTCCGCGTGATCCGCGAATTGCGTCAGGAAGGCCGGACGATTTTGTACGTTTCGCACCGCATGGAAGAGATATTTGCTCTCAGCGATGCCATCACCGTGTTTAAAGATGGACGCTATGTGCGCACCTTTACCGACATGGCGCAGGTGAACCATGACCAGCTTGTTCAGGCGATGGTCGGACGCGATCTGGGTGATATCTATCACTGGCAGCCTCGCCAGTACGGCCCTGAGCGTCTGCGCCTCGATAGCGTAAAAGCGCCGGGCGTCAGAACGCCGATTTCGTTATCCGTACGCAGCGGTGAAATCGTCGGCCTGTTTGGTCTGGTAGGCGCGGGGCGTAGCGAATTGATGAAAGGGCTGTTCGGCGGTACCCGTATTACCGATGGGCAGGTCTCCATTGACGGCGAGCGGGTAGACATTCAGAAACCGGCCCACGCGATCGGGGCGGGAATGATGCTCTGTCCGGAAGACCGGAAAGCAGAGGGCATTATTCCGGTGCACTCGGTACGCGACAACATCAATATTTCCGCCCGCCGTAAGTTTATTCGCGCAGGTTGCCTGATAAACGATAGCTGGGAGTCGAGCAATGCCGACCACCATATTCGTTCACTGAATATCAAAACGCCGGGTCCGGAACAGCTGATCATGAATCTGTCAGGCGGAAACCAGCAGAAGGCCATTCTGGGCCGCTGGCTGTCGGAGGACATGAAGGTCATCTTACTGGATGAGCCGACGCGCGGTATCGACGTGGGGGCAAAACACGAGATTTATAACGTGATCTATGAGCTGGCAAAACGCGGCGTGGCGGTGCTTTTCGCCTCCAGCGATCTGCCGGAGGTGCTGGGCGTGGCCGACCGCATTGTGGTGATGCGTGAAGGCGAAATTGCCGGCGAATTACTTCATGAACAGGCGAATGAACAACAGGCGTTGAACCTCGCCATGCCTAAAGTTAGCCAGGCCGTCGCCTGAGTAAGGAGTTAATGATGTCCTCTGTTACTACATCCGGAGTGCCGAAGTCGAAGTCGGCGTTGAGCGTTGGGCGTATCTGGGATCAGTACGGCATGCTGGTGGTGTTTGCCGCACTGTTCGTCGCCTGCGCGATCTTTGTCCCCAACTTTGCCACCTTCATTAATATGAAGGGGCTGGGTCTCGCCATCTCCATGTCCGGGATGGTGGCCTGCGGGATGCTGTTCTGTCTGGCCTCCGGCGATTTTGACCTGTCGGTGGCGTCGGTGATTGCCTGTGCAGGCGTTACGACGGCCGTGGTGATCAACATGACGGAGAGCCTGTGGATTGGCGTTTTTGCCGGTCTGTTACTCGGCGTCATCAGCGGCCTGGTGAACGGTTTTGTTATCGCGCGCCTGAAGATTAACGCCCTGATCACGACGCTTGCGACAATGCAAATTGTCCGCGGGCTGGCCTATATCATCTCCGACGGTAAAGCGGTGGGGATTGAAGACGAGCGTTTCTTTACGCTGGGTTACGCCAACTGGCTGGGTCTGCCTGCGCCTATCTGGCTGACCGTGGCCTGCCTGATCCTGTTCGGCTTCCTGCTTAACCGGACCACCTTTGGCCGTAATACGCTGGCGATTGGCGGTAACGAAGAGGCCGCCCGTCTGGCCGGGGTGCCGGTGGTGCGCACCAAGATTATTATCTTTGTGCTCTCGGGGCTCGTTTCTGCCGCGGCGGGGATTATTCTGGCGTCGCGTATGACCAGCGGCCAGCCAATGACCTCTATTGGTTATGAGCTGATCGTTATTTCGGCCTGCGTGTTAGGGGGCGTTTCCCTCAAGGGAGGCATCGGAAAAATCTCATATGTGGTGGCCGGTATCCTGATTTTGGGCACGGTAGAGAACGCCATGAACCTGCTGAATATTTCGCCGTTCTCGCAGTACGTGGTGCGTGGTCTGATCCTGCTGGCAGCGGTGATATTCGACCGTTACAAGCAAAAAGCGAAGCGTACCGTGTAACCGTTTTGCACCTCTTTTATTGCTCAACTTATAACCATAGTTGACCCCTTCACCGCCCCGCCAGTAAAACTGGCGGGGCGGTTGTCAAATGGCGAGCGACGTCACACTGTCTATACTTACATGGCTATGAAAGAGGTAAAGGCGTTTACCTCTCGTCAACCGTAAGGAGGAAAAGGGTGGCTGACTTGTTAACCGCACCGCCTGTACTGCCCGGACATTATGCTTTCTTTTTTGATCTCGACGGCACGCTCGCCGGGATAAAACCGCACCCCGATCAGGTGTCTATTCCGGAGGCGGTGTTACAGGATTTGCATCAGCTCTCGCTCATGAATGAGGGAGCACTGGCATTGATATCAGGGCGCTCAATGGCCGAGCTGGATCTGCTCGCCAGTCCATACCACTTTCCGCTGGCCGGTGTACACGGAGCGGAGCGCCGCGACATCCATGATCAAACGCATATCGTTTCACTCCCCGACGCACTCACGCAAACGCTCCAGAAGCGGCTCTCTGCTGCGCTGGCCGACCTGCCTGGCACCGAGCTGGAAGCCAAAGGCATGGCCTTTGCCCTGCATTATCGCCAGGCACCGCAGCACGGAGATGCCGTGCTCGCGCTTGCTCAGACGGTTGCGGATGCGCATCCACAGCTGGCGCTGCAGCCGGGCAAATGCGTCGTGGAGTTAAAGCCGAAGGGGATTAATAAAGGCGCTGCCATCGCCGCCTTTATGGCGGAGGCGCCATTTAAGGGCCGGACGCCTGTTTTCTTAGGGGATGACCTGACCGACGAGGCCGGGTTTCGTGTGGTTAATCAGGCCGGAGGGATCGCCGTTAAGGTAGGGCCTGGTGACACTGTCGCCGAATGGCGGCTGGCGGATGTCGCCAGCGTCTGGCAGTGGGTATCTGATATCGCTAACCAGCAACAACAACAAATAGCGCAAAACAAAGGGGGAAACCATTATGGGTCGCTTAGTCGTCGTCTCTAACCGAATCGCACCGCCTGATGATAAAAAAGCCAGTGCGGGTGGCCTGGCGGTAGGGGTGTTAGGTGCCTTGAAAGCCGCTGGCGGGCTGTGGTTTGGCTGGAGCGGAGAAATCAGTGAAGAAGAGAAACCGCTCAAAAAAGTGACGCGCGGGAATATCACGTGGGCGTCGTTTGCACTGAAAGAGAAAGACTACGACGAGTATTACTCGCAGTTCTCGAATGCCGTCCTGTGGCCGGCGTTTCACTATCGTCTTGACCTGGTCAAATTCCAGCGTGAATCCTTCGAAGGCTACGCGCGCGTGAATGCGCTGCTGGCGGATAAACTGCTGCCATTGATAGAGGAAGACGATATTTTATGGATCCACGATTATCACCTGCTGCCGTTCGCCAGAGAGCTGCGAAAGAGGGGAGTGAATAACCGGATTGGCTTCTTCCTGCACATCCCGTTCCCGACGCCGGAAATTTTTACCGCGCTGCCGCCGCATGAAGAGCTGCTGGAAGCGCTGTGTGACTACGATTTGCTGGGCTTCCAGACGGAAAATGACCGCCTGGCATTCCTGGACTCCGTGTCAGGGAAAGCGCGTCTGGTGACCAAAGGCGGGAAAACCCATACGGCGTGGGGAAAAACGTTCCACACCGAAGTGTATCCAATAGGGATTGAACCTGACGAAATCGCGGAGCAGGCCTCCGGCCCGCTGCCGCCGAAGCTGGCGCAGCTTAAGAATGAACTCAAGCACGTGAAAAATATCTTCTCGGTCGAGCGTCTTGATTATTCTAAAGGGCTGCCGG
Organism: Enterobacter sp. EC_50; assembly: GCF_019584525.1. Lineage (NCBI taxonomy): Bacteria > Pseudomonadati > Pseudomonadota > Gammaproteobacteria > Enterobacterales > Enterobacteriaceae > Enterobacter > Enterobacter sp. EC_50. Next base: position 9,121 of record NZ_VDAF01000045.1, read on the forward strand.
AACGCTTCCTGGCGTATGAGACGCTGCTGGATAAATATCCGGAGCATCACGGTAAAATCCGTTATACCCAGATTGCGCCGACGTCGCGCGGTGAGGTTCAGGCCTATCAGGATATTCGCCATCAGCTGGAGACAGAAGCCGGGCGCATTAATGGCCGTTACGGTCAACTGGGCTGGACGCCGCTGTTTTATCTGAATCAGCACTTCGACCGCAAGATCCTGATGAAGGTCTTCCGCTACGCGGACGTCGGCCTGGTGACGCCGCTGCGCGACGGGATGAACCTGGTCGCGAAAGAGTATGTGGCAGCGCAGGACCCCGCCGTTCCGGGTGTTCTGGTGCTATCCCAGTTTGCCGGGGCCGCAAATGAGCTTACCTCGGCGCTGATTGTGAACCCTTACGATCGCGATGACGTGGCGAATGCCCTGAACCGCGCGCTCACCATGCCGCTCACGGAACGTATTTCCCGCCATGCTGAAATGATGGAGACGATCCGGAAGAACGATATTAACCACTGGCAGGCGCGTTTTATTCAGGATCTCCGCGATATCGCCCCACAAAGCCATGAAGGCGATTTACAAAAAAAGATCGCAACTTTCCCTAAACTTGCCTGATATTTCCCTGGGGGGTTAACGCCCCCCAAGCGGCACTAATAACACGTCAACCTGACTTGATGCGACAATGGATTTCGCCGCGCAGGCCGCGCGCGATAAAAAGCTGTGGTTATGATTCCCGCATATCACTAAATCAATATTCTGTTTACGACACATGTCGAGAATATGGGCATTAAGTTCTCCTGTCGCAATTACAGTTTCATAGACAGGATAGTGTGCCTTTTCGACCAGCTCGCGCAGAAATTGCTGCGTTTCCTCCTGAAGTACCTCACGAATATCCTCCAGCATGGGGGCAGCCAGCTGATTATACATCTCGGGTTCGGCCGCAAGCGTGATGAGGCTGATGCGGGCATTGTGAGGTCTGGCAATGGAAACTGCCCGGGCGACGAGTTGATGGCTTTCTGGGGAAACGGCAACAGAAACAAGTAGATGGGAGTAACTCATGGCGCACTCCTTGGGTGTCTGACTGACAGCGTTTGATCACCTTTACCGCGATTTTCCGGGTTCTGCAAGGGCTGATTACGACATTAGTGTGAAGCTTATCATAATTATTCATTAATTATTCTTATAAGAAGAATAACTGAAAAATGCGCCTAAATGAAAAAAATTAACAACTTAACGTAAATCACACAATTTTATGCCTTGACTGTTGAATCGTTTTGATGCGTTACAAAATCATTTCGAATGATCACGCCCTGAAACATCTTTTTTGGGCTGCCTGCATAACTCTATGTTTTTTCACAGTAAGAAAAATGTTTCCCGGAGGGGTGAATGATGTAAATGTTTCCGCGCGACGTCCACCCGAGGAAAAGCACGTTGCATGCCAGTTCTGATCCCCCTTCTGCATGAGTATTCGTCAATTAAGAATACAAAACAGTGTCGATTGGTTAATAATTGAACAAATTACAAGTCATACTGATGGATTTATGGGTCATATTCACTTAAATTGTGTGACGTAGATCACATTTTTTTTAAATTTGAGGATGGCTGGATTGTATGTGTCAAAACTGACGAGTAGAGTTTGCGTCGAATTAGGAAAAATCTTAGTTATTTGTAAGAAATGATAAAACATGTAAGAGACGCATTCGCGTTTCCTCTCTTACGCGTTTCGGTAATGACTCCAACTTATTGATAGTGTTTTATGTTCAGATAATGCCCGATGACTTTGTCATGCAACTCCACCGATTTTGAGAACGACAGCGACTTCCGTCCCAGCCGTGCCAG
>NZ_VDAF01000046.1:0-8928 GCF_019584525.1 Enterobacter sp. EC_50
CGACACTAAAAGCGAGTATTAAACACAAAAGAGCGATGTGCGCGATGGATCCGGAGTACCTTTTGAAGGTTCTGGGAAGCCTTTATTTACGGGAATGTTCATGATTTTTCCGTGGACTATTTGCAGTCATGGGATCTGTTATCGACACTGGATCGAGAGCTGGATCTTAAGGGGCATTATCAAAGTCATCAGGCCGATTTTTTTTCGCGACTATCGGGCGATGCAAGCCGAGAAGATTTTATTGAATACTACCGAAAGCATTTGACGTTACATCTAGATGACTTATCGGGGGTTCTCACCATCGAATTGCAAACGTTTGATCCGGACTACTCCCAACGGGTTGTCACATTGATGCTCAAAGAGTCAGAGCAGTTTATCAATCGTTTAGGGCATAAGATGGCTCTGGATCAATTGGCCTTTGTTGAGAAAGAGGCCGATCGTGCTTATCAGCGAGTCCAGACCGAAAAGAATAAGGTTTTAGCCTTTCAAAATAGCCATCAATTGCTTAGCCCTGAGTCGACCAGTAGTGCTCAGGTTGGAATGATCAATCAAATTGAGGCGGAATTGGTTCGTCAACAAACCGAATTAAAACGCCTAAAAAGCTATATGAAATCGACGGCACCACAAGTGGTCGCCGTAGAAACCAGCGTTAATGCACTGAATAAGCAGCTCCAGCAGGAACAGGGGAAATTAACCGGAGTCGATAAGGATGCCATGAACGAAATCACGGCCAGTTATCAAGAGGTTCAAGCCCGTGCATCCTTGGCTGCCGATTTTTATAAAACCAGCTTGATTAGTTTGGAGCAAGCTCGGGTAGAGGCCTATCGCAAAATTAAACATCTTTTAGTTATCAGCCAACCCACGTTGGCGGATAAGGCTGAATATCCACGCCGTCTCTATAACTTGGCCACAGTCGGCGTTCTCCTTTGCCTGTTTTATGGCTTGGTCGTGATGGGCCTTGCGACTTTGCGTGAGCATCAGGACTAAACGCGCTACCCAGTGCCATTGACACCTAGAGGTGAACAACTGTTATTACAGACTCCAGGTGAAAATATGGTCAGGTAACGGGATTGCAAATGCGGTATCTCCCGTCATTCAAATGCCATCGCATAAGATTTGACGTGTGAATAGACATAAAATTTTCATTTATAAGGTTGGCTAGCAAAAAAATGGAAAATCAGCACAATCACTCCAGCGAGCTTGGTTTTGACTCTGACACAAAGCACGTTAGCAACTGTGTGAGCAGTCTAATCACGCGATCTATATTTTGGCGGCCCCAGTACCTCTATTCTTCTGCATGGCTGGAACATATTCCTTTTGCATTTTGGTTGGTCGAGTCGATTAGGCCAAAGCAAATAGTGGAATTAGGTGCTCATTATGGAACTTCCTATTTTTCGTTCTGTCAGGCAGTCGATAAATTGGAGTTAGACGCACAATGTTTCGCGGTCGACACCTGGGCTGGAGACGAGCATGCCGGCATTTATGGGGAGGATGTTTTTCAGCATGTTTCTGAGCACAACAATCAGCACTATTCTGGCTTTTCATCCCTAGTTCGCAGTAGTTTTGATCAAGCGTTGGACCATTTTATGGATGGGTCAATCGACCTGTTGCATATTGATGGGCTACATACTATTGAAGCGGTACGTCATGATTTTGAGAGTTGGTTACCCAAGCTTTCTGAACGATCCGTTGTCATTATGCATGACACGAATGTGCGTGAGCGTGGCTTCGGGGTGTTTGAACTATTTGATGAGTTGAAACAGCAATATCCCCATTTTGAGTTTGCCCATGGGCATGGCCTTGGGATTGTTGGCGTCGGCTCCCAGCAATCTGAACTGATGCATAATCTTTTCTCCGTGTCGGCTAATCCTGCCGCAGTGCATCAGATTCAGGAGATTTTTTCCAGACTAGGTAAAGCTTGTTCTGATGATTGGGATAAACGTCAATTACAGCAACAGTTGGTAACGCAGCAAGCTAAATATGATGATCAACGGATGATCGAGCAGGAAGAATATGCTTTGCATCGAGGGCAACTGGCCGAGAGAGTTACAGCGCAACATGACCAGATTAGTCAACTCACCACTCAGCTCGCTCAATCACATGAAGCGGTAAAACATGCCGCGAGTCATAGTCAAACCATTCAAATACAGCTTGATGAGGCTTTACAGCAGTTAGACAGCCAAAATGCACAACTGACAGCGCTCAATGAGGTGCTTGTGCAACGAGCGGAAGCGACAGTCGCCGCTCAGGAACAAATTACTTCGCTCCAAGCCGCCAATCAGCTACTCGAACAGCAGCGACATGGATTGCAGCAACAGGTCAATGTATTGACGCTCCAACAAAGTGAGCAGACACAACTTGCAGCGCAATTAACGCTCTCACTCAGTCAAAGCAACCAAGCGTTGTCCGCTAGCAGCCATGAGATTGCCCGTCTGCAGGGGGTTGTGGACCAAAGCCTGCAGCAGCAGGGTTCACAAGAGAAGCTGCTGGCAACGCGCGATCGCACCCTCAATGAACAGCAGCACCAGATAACAGAATTATTGCAAGCGTTGGACGCTGAGCGTATGTCAACGGAGACGTACCGGAGTCAACTGGCCGATGCCGAAGAGTCATTACTATGCTCCCAGCATGAATCTCAGACCTTGAAGCAATCGTTAACAAGCCAGGAACAAGCTTTAGTCGTCACTAATGCAGAGCTCACTCGTTGTTCAGCTCGAATCCAGCAACTGGAACAGCAGTTACAAGTAAGCCATGACCAGCAGTCGCTCAGTCAACAGCAGCACCAGCAACAACACAGCGCATGGCAAATCGAGCTGGCGGCATTGAGCGAGCAGCTGCGGGAGCGAGCGCACGAACTGACGACCATGACTGATCATTTGGCCCAGCGCGAGCAAGAACTAGCCGCTGTGCAGGCAGAGCTCAGCACCGTCACCGGCCAGAGTCAGCAACTCGAGCAACAGCTACAACAAAGCCGTGACCAACAGGAGCTGAGTGAGCAGCAGCACCAGCAACAACACAGCGCATGGCAAATCGAGCTGGCGGCATTGAGCGAGCAGCTACGGGAGCGAGCGAATGAACTGACGGTCGCGACTGATCATTTGGCCCAGCGCGAGCAAGAACTAGCCGCTGTGCAGGCAGAGCTCAGCACTGTCACCGGCCAGAGTCAGCAACTCGAGCAACAGCTACAACAAAGCCGTGACCAGCAGGAGCTGAGTGAGCAGCAGCACCAACAGCAACAGGCTGAATGGCAGGCTGACCAAGCGTTGCTAAATGAACAACTGACAAGCCGTTATCAGGAGCTAGCGACTCTGACTCAGTGGTTAGAAGAACGTGACCAAGCACTAGTCGCTGTGCAGGCAGAGCTCAGTAGTTCTTCTTCCCGGACTCAGCAACTCGAGCAACAGCTACAACAACGCCGTGACCAACAGAAGCTGAGTGAGCAACAGTACCAACAGCAACAGGCTGAATGGCAGACTGAACAAGTGTTGTTAAATGAACAGCTGACTAGCCGTTATCAGGAGCTAGCGACTCTAACTCAGTGGTTAGAAGAACGTGACCAAGCGCTGGTCGCTGTGCAGGCAGAGCTCAGTAGTTCTTCTTCCCGGACACAGCAACTCGAGCAACAGCTACAACAAAGCCGTGACCAACAGAAGTTGAGTGAGCAGCAGCACCAACAGCAGCAGGTTGAATGGCAGGCTGACCAAGCGTTGTTAAATGAACAGCTGACAAGTCGTTATCAAGAGCTAGCGACACTAACGCAGTGGCTGGAGGAAAAAGATCAAGCAATCCAGCAACTAAACACATTGGTGGCACAACAACAGCAACAAATGGTCGAGCAAAAATCTGACTTTGCGCGACGTGAACACGAGATCAGCCGGCTCAATGCTCAGTTACTTGACCAGGAGCGCAAATATCAAGATCTTTGCATCCAGACAGAGCGCGATGCCCAACAGCTGCGGGAACAGATTGAACGCCTCACACAAGAAAATCACGCTCTAGATACCAATATTGCCGAACGATTTGTCGAATTGGCCAGTATGACGCGGATGGTGGAGCAACACGCCCGTGAGGTCTCCCGCCTTGAGCAGAAGCTGGTTCAAGCAAAAGAGCGGGCTGCCAATCTGAAACGTACTATCTCTTGGCGGCTTACCGCGCCGGTACGCGCCATAGGTCGCACATTTAAAGAAAAACAAGCTGCGCACGGTGAAATCGCCGCTTATACACATATTGCTAATTCTGGACTGTTTGATGATACCTGGTATCTACGCAACTACCCGGAAGTTGAAAAAAGCGGTATTAGTCCAATAGAACATTATCTGCGTTATGGTGCCGCTGCAGGATATAACCCAGGTCCGGAGTTTAATACTCGATGGTATTTAAATACATATCCGGATGTGGCTGAAGGTTATATCAACCCACTGGTGCATTATATTGTCCATGGGCAACATGAAGAAAGGTCTTGTACTCCTAAGTCTTGAATTTCGACTTTTTATATTACTGATCAATAATAGACAATGATATGGATCTGAAAATGGAATCGCTGAAACATATATTGAATAAATCTGAACTGTTCGATGGCGAATGGTATAAAAATACTTATCCCGACGTATCTCATCTTGGCATGGAACCAGCGGAGCATTATATTAAATATGGTTGGCGAATGCTCCGCGATCCGAGTGTTGAATTTTCTACTCGCTTCTACCTAAAATTTAATTCAGATGTGAAAGAAGCAGGAGTGAACCCTCTGGTTCACTATATCACGCAAGGGATCAACGAAGGTCGTGTATGTAAGCCAGCTGCTTCGTCACTATTCAAAGATGGCATCACGAGCCCTATATACATTAAAAATAGCCAGCTTGATTTTGACTTTAAATCACCTGTGAGAACAATTTGTTTCTACTTGCCACAATTTCACGCATTTCCTGAGAATAATGAGTGGTGGGGTGATGGCTTTACTGAATGGACAAATGTAAGACCTGCGAAACCCCAGTATGAAGGGCACTACCAACCACATGTACCCGATGAGCTGGGTTACTACAACTTGCTAGATGTTGAGACTCAACTTAGGCAAATTGCGTTGGCTAAACAATATGGCATCGATGGTTTCTGTTTTTATTTTTACTGGTTTGCAGGCCACCGCTTGATGGAGCAACCTCTTCTAAATTATTTGGATAATCCTAATCTCGATCTGCCGTTTAGTTTGTGTTGGGCAAATGAAAACTGGAGTAGACGCTGGGATGGTCTGGAAAGCGAGATTCTAATTGCACAAGATCATAGCCCCGCCGATGATCTTGAGTTTATTAAGTATGTATCGAAATATATGCGAGACCCGCGCTATATTCGTGTCGATGGTAAGCCATTACTCACTATTTATCGCCCAAGTCTACTTCCAGATGCAAAAGCAACAGTAGAGCGCTGGCGTACCTGGTGCCGTGAGAATGGCATCGGTGAAATCTATATGGCATATACGCAGTCTTTCGAAAAAGAATCTCCTGAAGTGTATGGGATCGATGCAGCTATTGAATTCCCTCCTAACAACTCAAACATTCCAAATATCACTCATCAAATCGCAAATCTGTCTGATGATTTTACTGGAAATATTTACGACTGGAGTGAGCTGGTAAAGCGTAGCGAAAATTATACGGATCCTGGCTATCAGTTTTTCCGCGGTGTAACCCCCAGCTGGGATAATACCGCCAGACGAAAGAACAATGGCACGATTTTGTACGGAAGTTCACCTTGTCTCTATCAAAAATGGCTTTTCAATGCCGCATTGGAAACCACACAGCGTATTGGTAATCCAGAAGAACGTTTCGTATTTATCAATGCCTGGAATGAGTGGGCTGAAGGTGCTCATCTTGAGCCTGATCAGGCGTATGGATTTGGTTATCTGGAAGCTACCCGTACGGCATTGATCCGGACACAGCTTTGCACTCAGTCAGACCGTCGTCACCAGAACAAGCTGGCCGTTGTCATTCACGCTTTCTATCTCGATATCCTGGAAGAGATCATCCAGGAATTGCAGGGGGTGACCACCTGCCAGATCAAACTGTTTGTTACAACGCCAAACCAACAGGAGCAGGCCGCACGGACCATGCTGCAAGCCTCTGGTCTTGATTATCATCTACTGCCGTTGGAAAACCGCGGCCGTGATGTCTTGCCCTTTTTGAAAATCATGAAGTCAGTGATTGCCGACGGTTATGACTATATTGTTAAGGTGCATACCAAACGTTCCAAACATCGTGAAGATGGCGATAAATGGCGTGATGATCTTTATTCAAAATTGATTACGCCACAGGCGATTGATAATGCGATGAATATTTTTAAAGAACAGTCCAAGGTTGGCATTATTGGCCCGGAAGGTCATATTGTTCCCATGAATTTCTATTGGGGCTCCAATGCCGAGAAGGTTGAAAAGCTGTGTTATCGGATGGGTTATAAGCTGGATGATATTCGTGAATTAAGTTTTGTGGCTGGTACTATGTTCTTTGCTCGGACAAGTGCGATTAAACCACTGATGAGTTTAGGTATTACTGATGATGAATTTGATATTGAAGCGGGGCAGATTGATGGTACCCTTGCACATGCTATTGAACGGGTTATTCATGTTTCTGCTTATAGTTTATATTTGAATATTCTAAGCACCGAGAAGAATTGCATTAGTGCCAGTGCTAACTATAACTTTGCAGTGATGGGATAAATATGCACATCCATATAAGTAAAAAACTCGTTAGTGGTATAAAAGCATGGCTCGATACACCTATGGACGCCTCGCAAATATCAGAAATGGATGAAATAACATTTTCTGGGTGGATTGTTGCGAATAATTCAATAAATGTGTTCTTGCAGGATGAAGATAACAATAGGTATTATATAAATGTACTTAGGGAAGATGTTGCCAAAAAAATAAAAAGAATTAAAGATCCAAGTGATTCCGAATCTGTTCTTGGTTTTTGCTTTAAAAAAAATATACATCCTAATTCTTGTTTGAAAATTAATATTGATGGGGTTGTTTATGATTGGATTTCTTTTCATATAAGGCGAGGCACGATTGTGTCACCTAATGTTATTGAATTTTGTGATTATTTTGATCTTAATAAAAAAAATAACCCATCACTTAAAATAGACAAATACACATCAAACGACATTATAGAATCACTTACACTCGGTGATGTTGAATATTGTCTGCGCACTGAACAGTTGAGTCATAAAACAGCAGATGATTGGCGCAAACTTGCAAATTATTTGCATGATGGAACCCTTATAAAAGACATCGGTGAAAGTGGAAAATTGAAATTACCGTGTATGAATAGTAATGTGATTATAACGAGAAGCTTTATCGGAGGTGATGTAAATTTTGTCGAGTGTAATGATGGGGATATCATATTCTACCTTATTCAAGTTACAAATTCAGGTGACGCAATATATTTGCCACATGTGAATACGTGTATTGTGATAACAAATGTTACCACGCCAATCATTTCCGGTTTGATTGGTTGTCTTCGAATATCACCGCCTGATAAAAATAGCGTAAACAAATGTGCAGACATTGAGTCATTTCTTGTCGGTCATTCCCGGCCATATCATTTTTTATATGATTCTTTGTTAGGATTAGAACTTTTTAGTACCATAACTGAGAAGACTGATGTATCTGTCATCGGTGTCGTTGGTTGGGATTTTATAAGCCCAATAGATTTGTTTGAATGTGTTAGTAGTTACCAAGTTTTAACGAAAGAACAACTAGGTAATTACTCGAAAGGGTGCATATTTAGACTTGGGTTAAATTATTCAGTTGCAATCGAAATTGAAAATATATTTAATAATTTAGACGAAAGAATAAGGAAGTTGTATAGTCAAAATATTGATAGCAGCCTTGCAAAGGCATTTCCAATTATTTGGGTAGGTATTACAGGTCAGAAAAGATCATGGATCGAGCAAGTTGATGGTTACGCCAATATAATTAAAAAATTACATAGTCACTTTCCCTCCCTAGCAGTCATATTTGACGGTTGGACCGCTCCATTGAGTCCTTCATCTGGTGATTGTAAATCGATAGAAGAAGATCAACAAGTAGTAGATGAAATAAAGAAGCTAATTCCAAATGACATATTAACTATTGATGTAGTTGGGTCTACAGTTAGTAGAAAGATTTCCTATGCGCAAATGGCTGATTTTTTTATCGCAAACTATATGACTGGGTCTGTGTCGATTGCAAGATTTGCTCGCAAGCCTGGTATCGGGCATATGAGTAATATCTCGGATTATATGGCACAAATGCATTGCCATTACTCAACGGTCCGAGTTGACACAAACCATATTACAGACATTATCGATGATGAGAGCATTAGAGCTGACTTTGTCAGCTATAGTATAGATTGGATACATATTTATAACAGCTTAGTTGAAATAATGGATTCGGTATCTGTAGCCAAAATTAGACGACTTACTGATAAATAACGGCATTAGCCAGGTACCTTTATCAATCACTCACTTGAATGTGCTACGTTTTTTATGTGTTATGGAATATTCATAAGGATTGTAATGTGACTAAAACAGTTGCTTTTGTACCATTGAAACTAAACAATGAACGTTTACCAGGTAAGAATACCAAATCATTCTCTGATGGTGTGCCACTAGTTAGTTGTATATTACAGACCCTTAAGCAAGTATCAAATATTGATGAGATTGTTGTGTATTGCAGCGATGATGCGATCATTAATTTTCTTCCCGAAGGAATTAGATTTATCAAACGCTCTACAAGTTTAGATCTAGCAACTACAAAAATTAATGAAGTATTGACTTCGTTCGCCCATCAGGGAAAATTCATGAACATGCCCGTATTTACAGGCTTCGTAGTGTAGCAGGTTCTCAAATTTTGAACTTTATGAGTTAGCGCTATCACACAACAATCAATTATCCGATGATCGA
>NZ_VDAF01000047.1:0-8495 GCF_019584525.1 Enterobacter sp. EC_50
TGATCGGCATCGCTCAGTCCGGTTGGTGGTTTTGGTTGGTTTGGCGATTGATCAGATCGCACAATCCGGGCTGAGTTCCCTTTCAGTGATCTACTATTCCGCGCATCTATTTAGACCCGCCTTATAACTATCCTCGCCCCTTTAGCATCTAATCTTCCAGAAATATATCGTTACTCAACACGAGCAATGCGCCGACGGAGAATGTCACTATAGTTATGATGATTACTGCTATGGAAGATATCCATACCTTTCCCTGCATCTTGTTTCATCGCTGATGCGCTACCTGGAAAATTAATACCATTAAACGCAGAGTTCATGTCTTTTCCGATGCCAATATCATTGAAGAATGATTGCTCCTCTTTCCACACCTCAACGGGTATAACATGGTGAGCAGAATTCGCTCCGGCGTGCCGTTCGGCTGGAAGTGGAACCAGAAAATCTCCGGGGCATCAACGCCGTCAATACGCGCCAGCGGGTCGTAGCTGTCCTGATCGCTGTAAACGTAGGTCAGCGGCACATCCCCGTGCACTTCATGCAGCAGCCGGAACCCTTCCCAGACAAACCGGGTGGTAACCGGCTTACCGGTTGGCTGTCCGCCCAGCATCTGGCGGCGCGTTTTGCTGATGCGGCGACCGAGCGGATCGTAGCGGAAACTGGCCTGCGTCTGCGGTTTGTTGCGATCCCGCGGCTGGCTGATGACTTCCGTCAGGCGGTGTTCGCCATCGTACCGGTAGTGCCGGATCTGGCCGTTATCCTTCTCTACGGTACGGCCGTGGATGTCATAGCGCCAGCGAATACCGTTCAGTTGCGTGACCCGGTTATGGGCAATCTTCTCTCCAGCGCCCTCTAACGGGTTACCAGCCGCATCCCAGCGCCACTGCTCTTGACCGGGCAGCATGCCGTACTTAACGAGCAGGCGCCCGGCTCTGTCGTACTGCCAGCGGTACCAGTTAAACGGGTTACCGTTCCGTACTTCCCGCACCAGGTTATTACGGTAGTCGTAATCCCAGCGGCGGGACCAGCGGCGCGGCGACGGGCATTGGGCATTGCCGGTAAAGATGTCCCGTCGATAAAGATTACATCGTTAAAGATGGCGACGTGATGAACTTCCTGTTCAACGTCTGAGTCGTCTTGAATGAAAAAAACCACGCCCTGGGGTGTTTTTTTTATTGCGGGGTCAAAACACATTGTCTAAGAGTTCTGTCTTCATACTGGGTTCAAAGGGAATGATCTCAACAGTCGCAAGCTTTAATCTCTGAAAAGGATCCTCGCGTAAGAGCTCTTCAAGAGAAGCAAGACTCTCGCATTTAGCGAGAATGACACTACCGTTTCTTGGGATCCCTCTACCGGATGTCAGGAAAATCCCCTCTGCGTACCCCTTTTTAAGCCACTCCACATGAGCAAGTATCGCTTCGTCGATTTCTTCGAGTGGTTTTATATAAGGCTAAAATAACTTCGTAAACTGTGCTCATCCTTTGCCTCTCAGTTTGTCTTATCGCAAGTAATAATTAAATCTTCCGTTGGTTTTACAGAGACGAATCCACTTATAGCATATGATTACATTATAATTCTTAGCGGAGCTTTAAGTCTTAAAAAGGGATCACTACGAGATATTACTATATGCCTCAACATAATAATGCCATAACATACAATAAAACTGACAAGATATTACTTCTTAAATTTTTTTATTTAACTTAATCACTAAAAATAAAGTTATCTTCTGCCAGATTATTTTTTTTTCTGTATTCTTTTTCCCACTCAAAGTATCCGTCAGGTTCATCTGGAGAAACTCCCTTTGTCCAATATTGATCACCATAAGCAATTAACATTGCCCAATGATACTCACTTTCATGACTGCGCAAAGCGACAGACATGTAATCATTTTCCTTAATACGAACAAGTGGAGAGGCTAATACTATACGTTCAGCCTCACTCTCTGTTTTATTCGCATATTTAACAATAATCGCTTTAATCAACTCAACCCAACTATAGTAATTAAAAATAACACTTTCATTAGAATTACTGAATTGGATACCATCGATAATATTCATTGACCTTTACACCTTTTTTTTACTTTATAACGATCAAACACGGCTGCTGCTTTATTTGAGAAAATAGCAAGCTGTGAACCTATGGGCTTAGCCTTTCCTCCTTTTTTTACAGTACCTGGGTTTGCTAACATTGGTCCACTTACAGCATCATAACTATGTGCAAGTGTGTTGGCTCTACCCTGAGTTACAAATTTAGCCCATTCATTATCAGCAGACTCAAATACTTTTATATTTAGTTTATCGAGTTCTGAATTCGGTATATCAAATTGCGTTATAGTTGGATGTCCTCTCAGCTCTGCCCATTTAATAGCCTGTGATTTATCAGTAGTTACGTAAAAACCACCTTGATTAGAAGGATTAAAATCTAATCCATGCCTCCCCATAGAAGGATTAATCTCGCCCCGAATATCACCAGCATGATAGAAAGTCGTTGATGATAAGCCAAGAGGATCAATATATTTCAGCGCATTCGGCGCATACTGGTAAAGGTTTATCCCCCCCGCCAGCCCTATCGGGTCCTGCTGCGTAAACCGTCCGCAGTCCGGGTCGTAATACCGGAACAGATTGTAGTGCAGCCCTGTCTCACGGTCCAGGTATTGCCCCTGCATGCGCAGGTTCTGAGAATATCCTGATATCTGCGTCTCGCTTTCCCGCAGCAGCTTGCCCCAGGCGCCGTTCACCCCTTCCCAGCGCACCTGCCCTTCGATATCCGTCATCCGCTCCGGCGTGCCGTTCGGCTGGCAGTGGAACCAGAAAATCTCCGGAGCATCAACGCCGTCAATACGCGCCAGCGGGTCGTAGCTGTCCTGGTCGCTGTAGACGTAGGTCAGCGGTACGTCTCCGTGCAGTTCCTGCAGCAGGCGGAACCCTTCCCAGACAAACCGGGTGGTCACCGGTTTGCCGGTTGGCTGACCGCCCAGCATCTGCTGGCGCGTTTTGCTGATGCGGCGTCCGAGCGGGTCGTAGCGGAAGCTGACCTGCATCTGCGGCCTGTTGCGATCCCGCGGCTGGCTGATAACCTCCGTCAGGCGGTGTTCGCCGTCGTACCGGTAGTGCCAGCGCGTCTGGCCGTTATCCTTCTCCACGGTGCGGCCGTGGATGTCATAACGCCAGCGAATGCCGTTCAGCTGCGTCAGGCGGTTGTGCGTGACCTTCTCAGCAGAACCTTCCAGCGGGTTACCGGCTGCATCCCAGCGCCACTGCTCCTGGCCAGGCAGCGTGCCGTCCTGAACGAGCAGGCGCCCGGCGCTGTCGTACTGCCAGCGGTACCAGCTGAACGGGTTATCGTCCCGCTCTTCGCGCACCAGGTTATTGCGGTAGTCGTAATCCCAGCGGCGGGACCAGCGGCGCGGCGACGGGCGCTGCGCATTGCCGGTAAAAACGTCCCGGCGGTGCAGTCGGCCGAGGCGGTCGTACTCGCTGCGGGTGGTCAGCAGACCCTGGGTGCGGCTGGTCTCGCGGTGGAGTTCGTCGCGGGTAAAGTCGGAGACCGAGAGCTTATCAAGAGCAATGCTGAGCAGATGCCCGCTGCCGTAGTAGAACTGCTTCAGCTCGCGACCATCGGGCAGCGTGACGGAGGTGCGGTTGCCCAGCGCGTCATACTCCCACGCCAGCTCGCCGTGCTCGCCCGCTTCGCGGGTGACGCGACCGAGTGCGTCATACTCAAAGGCAAGCTCCTGCTCTGCCTCGGTGGTCCACGCGTCGGCTGAAAGCGCCGGATGCAGCCCAATCCGGCTTAATAGCCCGGACGGCGTGTAATGGTAGCGGGTCTGCCCTTCCGGCGTGGTGCGGGCGACCAGCTGGCCGCTCGCGCTCCAGGCGAAGGCGTGGGTGATGGCCTCCGGATGGCCGGCGGCAAAGGTGCGCGCAATCGTGCGCCCGCAGGCATCATAGCGATACTGCGAGGCCACGCCATCAAGCCCCACCTCTTCCAGCAGCAGCGAGTCTGGCCCCCAGCGGAACTGATACGCTTCGCCGTTCTCGTTTTCCAGGGCAATCAGACGCCCGCGGCTGTCCCAGCGGCGTCGCACTTCTTCACCCTGCGTATTACGGGTGGCGGTTAAGCGCCCCGCCTCGTCGTATCTGAACTCACTCTCTTTACCGTCGGCGCCCGCATGCTTCACCGGCAGGCCACGTTCGTTCCATTTGAGTGATTCCGTCCAGCCTTCCGGGCGATCGAGCTGCACCGGACGCCCTGCGGCGTCGTAGCGGTAGCGCGTCTCTTCACCGTCGGCGGCTGTCTCAGCCACCAGCCAGCCCAGCGGATGATAGCGATAGCGGGTAATACGCCCGGAACAGTCCGTCGAACGGACAATCTGCCCGGCCTCGTTGTACTCCTGGTAGCGGCTGTTGCCTGCGGCATCGACCTCTTCTACAACCAGGCCAAACTCGTCCCGTCGCAGCTGCGTCGTCTGCCCCATCGGGTCCATCACGCGCTTGAGCCCGTGATGTTCGTCGTACCAGAACCGGGTGGCGCTGCCGTCGGCTTCGATAATGGCCGCGGGAAGCGCGCGGTGCTCCAGCCAGGTGGTGGTGCGGGTGTTGCCGTCGGCATCGGTCTCCTGCACCCGGTTGCCCATTTCGTCGTAGACGAAGGTGACGGCGTTTCCGAGCGGATCGATGCGACGCGTGAGAAGCTCGTTATCATCCCACTCGTAGCGCCAGTTTTCACCGCGCTCGTCTACGTAGCGGACAATCAGATTTTGCGCGTTCCAGTAGTGGCGGCGCGTCTGACCGTCGTAGTGTTCGACGGTCGTCAGCCCGGCGGCTAAATCATAGCTAAAGCGGCAGCCGTCGCCGGTGCTGGTGCGGTTTTCCACCACGCGCCAGTGGTCGAATTTTTGCCAGCGGTATTCGCTCTCCAGCCCGCCCGGCATCCGGTGCCAGACCATCAGGCCGTGGTCGTTGTAGCGGTATTCACGCGTCACCACGCCGGAGGCATCCGCCGCGCTCGCCAGCTGGCCGCGCGCGTCGTAGCCCCACTGCATCAGCGGCCAGGTCTGGTTGCCGTCGAAATGGCTGGCTGCGGTCACGCGCAGCGGGAAACGTTCATCGTCATAGCGCAGGGAGACGTCGATGGCCCGCGGCTCATCATGGATACCAACCAGCCTGCCGTGTTCGTCCCACGCCGTCAGCAGCGCATTGCCGTATTCATCGCTAAGGGAGGCCAGACGCAGGATTGAGGGGTTCGCCCGGGTGGGTTTATACAGACGCCACACCGCGCCGTCATCGTCGGCAATCGCCACGTCGCCGTTCTCATTGCGGCGGATAATGATGCCTTCGCTGATGCTGTAAAACGCGCGGTCGACAGGCGGCAGTTCAAAGCTCAGCTCGCGCCCGGTTTCATCGAACCAGGTCGCATTGTTATCTTCCAGCGAGAGATAGCTGTCAAAGGTCGTTGCCCAGCCCAGACCAAACAGCCCTTCGCGGGTGGTCAGGCTGTTGTAGCTGCGCTGCCAGCGAAGCGGGAAGCGCCCCGGCAGCGAGAAGTCGAGCTCATCGTCGTCGTTCAGCACCTTCACGCCGGTGGCGGCGTGGACCGGGTGCGAGGAGCCAAACACGGCGTTGACCGCCATATCCGCGAGCATCCCGCCGCCGGCCGAGGCCAGCGCGCAGGGCATGTTTTTCAGGATCTTGCCCGGACGCCCGCGCAGCAGGGAGAGCGCAATCATCCCCAGCGCCAGACCCGGCGTTTTACCGCTTTTGATATCGCGGACCGTGAGCGTGTCCCCGCCGATGATCACGTTCGGGGAGACGTCGTCGGAAACGGTGCCTTCGCAGGTGGTGCGATCTTTCGCACGCACCGCGGGCTGGCCATTGATAAAGACGCTTTTGGAGCCTTCCGCCAGATACTGCGGCCCGGAGTGCTTTTCACACGCCACCTTGTCCTCTTCCAGCGGCGAGGTTCCCGCGGCGGCTGAGGCCACGCTCGGCTGCCACATTTCGCTGCCAAACTGTCCGGCGGCGGAAAGCAGCATGCCCGCGTAATCGGCAAAGCTGCCCGGCGACTGCGGCTCAGGGGACGGTGTATCGGCGGGCGTGAGCGTGCCTGCCGCGCGCGCGGCAGGGATTGCGTTGGTCAGTACGTTGTTCGAACCGGTGGTGATTTTACCCGCAGGCGACGGCGGGAAAAGCGCATTGCCTAACCCTTCCGCGGCGTTGCTGATATCGTCGGTGATCCCCGCCACGTTCGCCAGCACGCCGCCAACGATGCCGCTTAACAGACAGCTGGACCCAATCGCCGCCACGCCCGCTGCGGCGGCTCCGGCACCGAGGAGTGGCGCGGCGGCCGTAGCCGCCAGCCCCACTGCCGCACCGATCACCGCATAGGCGGCACCTTCCGCCACAATGCTGGTGATATCAGCAAAAATGCTGGAGTGAAAAATCTCGTCGCCCTTACGGGCCGCGTTGTTATCGCTCATGCCTTACACATTCCGGTTGTCGTTTAGCGTCAGACTCTGCTTAAGCGCGCTCCAGCGCACCTCGTCCTCTTCGGTAAAGGCTCTTAATGCCGAGAGGGTAAAAATCATCAATACCGGTTTGCCCGGCGTCTGCACGGCCAGCTGTTTTTGCCACAGGCGCTGTCCGTTACGGTCAAAGGTGGTCTCGACTTCCAGTCCGCTAATTTTTCCGTCAGGCCCGGCGTTTACGTTCCGGAATTCGCTCTGGGTGATCTCACCCATCTGAGGACGCAACACATCCCACTGGCGGTGAAACTCTTGTTCGTAGTCGCTGCCATCGGGAATCACGCCGCGGCTGACCACCACGGACAGCCCGCTTTCGTCATCGCGAATAATGTTCATGCTGTTATCCTGCCAGGCAGCAGGAAAAAGGGAAAATGAACCTTCCTGGAGGGTGTATTTCATAAGTGAACTCGGGATGATTAATATTGAGAGAAACAAAAAGGCCAATCCATGTTGGCCCTTTGGCTGGCTGTTTTATTATTTACGCCATTGACCTGATTGTTCGACTAAAACATGGCTGCCTTTGCTGACAACCAATTTCACGGGTGCATACGTCACGGTATAAGCGATCTCGCCATTCTTGTAGGTTGAGCCGATTATTTTACCTGCGGAGTCGTGCAACGTTTTTCCCCTTAAGGAGATCGTACTGTTATCGCTTTTGCGCACGCCGAGATAGACCATCTGATCACATTCGCTATCAAAATGACCGCACTTATTTATAAGAGAAATAGCGAACCTTTCGGTGTCCAGTTTTCTGGTTTCAGCGTTTTGAACCGAAGCGGCTTTACGTAACGTATAACGCTGCGGAGCATAATCATTTCCTTTTTGAGGAGGAGTAACTAAACGCCATTCCATCTCACTCCCCTTTATTTCCAGAACAGCCCGTCCGCCTGCGCCGCCAAACGATGAGTTAAACGCTACGTTCGCACGGTTTCCCGCGATCGTACCGCTAAGATTTCGCTCATCATCTTCCGGGCAGTCGATGCGGTTTCCTCTCTGGGAGATATAGCAATAAGACCCGGTGATACGGTTGCCTGATTCAGCTAACTGCAGGGTTAACGTCGAGTCGTTGCCAACCCCGCCTGCCCAAACCCCGTCAAACGCAGGTCTCGATTGGCTGTTCGCTGCAAACTGCATCGTATTGAACCTGGCGGCCCATTGCTGAATATCGGCATTAATCGGCTGACTATTATCAGAGGACTGGTAATGGATAACGTTTGATTCTGGAACCACCCAGGCCGCGAAGATTTTGCCGTCAGGATTGATAACCAGCGCTGAGGCATTTTCCTGGTAGAGATCCTTTAGCCAGCCCTCAACAAACAATCCTCCACCTGGAGTGGTATGCGGTTCACCGAAGACATCAAAGTTATCAATAAAGGCCTGGTAATGATTTCCCAGCGTTTTCCTGAGAATGTCCGTCACTTCGCTATCATTAACGATGCGACTTACCGTATCGAGCTTATTGTACTGCGATAATTCAAGTGCCGTAGAGGTTTCAACGACGCCAGCCAATAAAGCCGCGCACAATGCGGATGCTAAAAGTTTATTGGACATAATTTACTCTGAAGAACCATTATCGTAATTCATTGTTATTTTCACAACGTTGCCGCCCTTCATCTCAAAAGAGAGTACTTTTTTACCCAACGCATAGGAAACCCACTGGGTCCCTGAATCATTTTCAACAAGGCCATTGCCGTATGCGTTGTTCAGCTCTCTGGTTGTTGAACCCACATGGACACCCCGCGGCGTTGCGAAGTCTTCGGCAGTCAGCGTAATCTGCGACACGATATAATCATCAACGCTTCGTTCAGCTTTATCCCACCAGAGATTGGAACTGAATATTTCTAACCCAGCCCTTTGATGCTGGGGAAGGTGCGAATAAGCAGGTCATTTCTTCCCAAGCTGACTCGCTGATTAAAATTTCGCGGATCTGGGCCGATTTTTTTCCCGCAAACACATCGAATCAGCCTATTTAGGCTAT
>NZ_VDAF01000048.1:0-7905 GCF_019584525.1 Enterobacter sp. EC_50
GTTACGCACCACCCCGTCAGTAGCTGAACAGGAGGGACAGCTGATAGAAACAGAAGCCACTGGAGCACCTCAAAAACACCATCATACACTAAATCAGTAAGTTGGCAGCATCACCTAACACTTGCATAAAGCAGGACAAAATATCATGACAAATAGAAAAAAGAAAGTTATTGGCTTAATCCCTGTTAGACTAGCTTCTACAAGATTACCAGGAAAAGCATTAAAAGATATCTGTGGATTACCTGCAATAATTCATACATACAAGCGCTCTATCATGGCCAGTCGGCTTGACGATTGTTATATTTGCACAGACTCAATTGAAATCAAAAGCGTTGCTGAAAAATATAATTGCAAGGTTTTGCTTACTGGTGAACATAGAAATGGTACTGAGCGAATTTTTGAAGCTTCGCAGGGTTTAGATTATGATATCATCATAAATATTCAGGGTGATGAAGCTCTTGTGAATCCGGATCATATAGATGCCATTGCCGAACTAATGATTAACGATTCTGATATTGAATATTCCCTTGGATTAACTAATTATGAAAAAAGTAATGTACCTCAGGATTTCAAAGGAATTGTTGATCTAAATAACAATTTAATTTATTGTTCACGCAGCGATATTCCAAACCAGAGTATCAACACTTCGCCATTCAAAAAAGTTGTTTTCATAATAGGATTTACACCTGATTCAATAAAACAATTTGTGCAATGGCCTGAAACTCCGCTGGAGAAAGCAGAGCCGAATGAGTTCTTAAGAATAATTGAGCACGGGCATAAAATTAAAACAACTAACTTGGACAACGCTCATATTAGTCTTGATACAATTGAAGATCTCAATGAAATAACTCGCATAATGCAAAACGATAGTCTTTTTTCACTATATAAATAAAGGGAAGTAGTCACATGTATCTAGTGGATATTGTAGAGATAATTAAAATAAACCTCGATAAAATAATTCGCCTAAGAGATTTATTTGAACAAAAAGAAGATGGTAGCTATGTTAGCCAAGGTGACCTATTAGTTCAAAAACTAGTAATTAATTATATTAAGGTAAATCTACCAAATCACCAGTTAATATCCGAAGAGTTGGCACCCTTTAATGGGATTACGTGGAAACCAAATAGCTCTTACATAGTACTTGACCCGATAGATGGTACCGAAAATTTTGTCTCCGGACTTAAAGAATGGGGAGTTGGTATCAGTATTTACACCGATGGTATACATCAAGAGTCTTGCATCTTCCTGCCTGAGCTTAACGATTTTCATATTACCGGTATGCCGTTGGCTCATCATAGATCCCGAATTCGTGGGTTATCCTCTTCTCTCACAAAGCAAGATTTATTGCAGCTGGAAGAAGGCTTTGAGTACCGAATTATAGGTTGCTCAATGTACAATATGCTTGCTGCAGTTCGTGGCGCTTATGCAAGCTTTGAAAACGTTAAGGGTGTTAACTGCTGGGATATTTTACCCGGCCTGAACTTTGCGTTGGAACATGGTTGTGAAGCATTAGTTGATGGCAAGCCTTATCAAGGCCAAATACTGTTTCCTACTCAAAAATATAAAATCAGCATTAAGAAACAGCATAAGGATATCGCATGAACCAAATATTAAAACAGACAATCGCTGATAAATCCGGCCGTGATATTGTTATTATCGGCAAAGGACCAAGTGTTGATAGCATTGATCTCTCATTATTAAAAAACTGTATCGTTATTAACACCAACGACTCAGAACTAATCTACCCGGGCGATATTGCTGTGTTTCATCATGGTTGGGTTCTCGATATTTTTGATGAGCATGCTCCGCAATGTAAGTTGTATGTATCAGACCGTTCGCTGCCACCAGGCACGAGCCACATTGCAGCTGAATTTGTACCTTACACTCCAGAATCCGCAGACTTCCTGATTCATCGTTTCTTCGAAGAAACCATTTATATTGAAAGCGCTATCGTCGTATCGGCACTGAAGATCGCAAATCAAATTGCCAATCAGGAAAACGCTACTAAAAACGTTTACCTGCTTGGATTTGATTTCACGACAAAAGACGGCTTCACTAATAAAATCCCAACAGCAGCGATGCATGCTGAGCCTGAGTATCAGGAACGCATCATTAGCAGTCAGGAACAACTTCTGAAGATGCTGTTGGCAGAAAAATCACGTCTGAATATCAATATCAGCCATGTGGGTAACAAACCTTATAGCGTCTATTCTGTTGATGCCTTTAACCAGGTCTTTACTGCTCGTCATCGTGGCGTGACTCTGCCGCAAAGCAGTCCTGTACAAAACACAGCGAAAAACTATGACGTAAAAGTAATTGCAGAGATCACGACTAACCACTTCGGTGATATGGATCGCCTGAAGTCTATGATTGTTGCTGCTAAACAGGCAGGTGCGGATTACATCAAACTGCAGAAACGTGATGTTGAAAGTTTCTACAGTAAGGAAAAATTAGACTCTCCGTATAATTCGCCATTCGGAACGACTTTCCGTGAGTACCGTCATGGTATTGAGCTGAACAAAGAGCAATTCGCTTTTGTTGATACGTTCTGTAAAGAGATTGGGATTGGCTGGTTTGCTTCTATTCTGGATATGCCGTCTTATGACTTTATCAGACAGTTTGAGCCGGACATGATTAAGTTGCCGTCCACAATCTCTGAGCATAAAGACTATCTGGCCGCAGTTGCAGCAGACTTCACAAAAGATGTGGTCATTTCAACTGGTTATACAGATGAGGCTTATGAGGATTTCATTCTTAATAGCTTTACCAAAGCTCGAAACATCTATCTTTTACAGTGCACTTCTGCCTATCCAACGCCGACTGAGGATACGCAGATTGGTGTGATTAGACACTATTACAATCTATCGAAAAAAGAACCACGTATTATACCGGGTTTTTCCAGCCATGATATTGGCAGCCTTTGTTCTATGATGGCAATTGCAGCCGGTGCCAGAATGATTGAAAAGCACGTTAAGTTTGGCGACGTAGCCTGGTCTCACTTCGATGAAGTGGCCATTGACCTGGTTAACGGCGATTTCACCAAATTTGTAACTGATGTGCGTAAGGCTGAACGTATTGTTGGAAGTGAAGTGAAAGAGATCCAGGCTACAGAGCACCATAAATATTGGATCGCTCCGAAATAATGCATTGAAGCTGATGTAATCATTTTCATACCTGGCTTGTAACACTTTAGAAAATTCTTAGCCACTTGCTTTGCAAGTGGCTTAACCAACGATATAATAATATTAATCAAATCTAGAGTGTCTGAACCGGATGACCAATAAATACTCGCTTATCACAACACCACTTGTTACCTCTGATGAGCAGTTACGCTGGAACATTGATACCTCATCAAATCAAAAACCTTTAAAACTTACAAATGGCCGTATCGAGCTTTACGGCTGGCTACTGGCAGAAGGTGAACGTGCCCCACGTATCGCCATCAAGAATGATTACGCTACCTATAGCTATCCATTCAATGTCAAACGTCCTGATGTGATAGCTGCCATCCTGCAGCAGCCAGAGGATAATCATCCTCGCCTGAGTTGTGGGTTCAGGATTAACGTGCCCTTCTCTTCTAAAATCACCCTCGGACTGGAGTCCGATGGCTTGATTACTTGGCTGACGGAGTTGAATTTCTCCCCAGCCTGATAACTGTTTTACCTTGTGCCAGCTTTCATCGGTTCTGCTGACGCTGGCACGGTATTCCGAAAATCGGTTGGATAACAATTTGAACCTTTATATAGCCGCCATCGTTAAAGATGAATTTGCAGGCCTGCTTGAATGGATAGCGTATCACCGGGTTTTAGGCGTAAGCGGATTTATGATTGCCGACAATGGCAGTCGTGACGGAAGCCGCGAGTTGCTCTCTTCCCTGGCGCGTCTGGGGATAGTGAAAGTTCTCGATCAACCGGATTTGGTTAATCAAAAACCACAACTCCCGGCATACGAGCGCATTTTACGTAGTTGCGCCCGCGATATTGACCTGCTTGCCTTTATCGATGCTGATGAATTTTTATTGCCCTTGTCGCCTGATGTAAATCTGGTTGATTTCTTCGTATCACACTTTAATGACGAAAGCGTCAGCGCCATTGCGCTTAACTGGGCTATTTTTGGTTCCAGTGGCGAACTTTTTGCCGAAGAAGGCCTGGTGACGGAGCGTTTTACTCATCGCGCACCGATTAAATTTAACGTCCACCACAACGTGAAAAGCGTGGTAAAACCCGAACGAGTGAACCATTTTCATAACCCACATTTTGCAGATCTGCGCTACGGTCGTTATATCGATGCGCTGGGTAACGACATGGTTTTGCATCCAAAACACGGTCCTGGCGTAAGTGCCGAAGTGGTCTGGAACGGCGTTCGGGTCAACCATTACGCGGTCAAATCACTGGAAGAGTTTTTACTGGGTAAACATCTGCGCGGCAGCGCCGCCTCGGCCAACCGCGTAAAACACAAAGCCTACTTCAAAGCCCACGATCGCAACGACGAGACCTGCCTGCTGGCGGCGGCCCTGGCCCCTAAAGTCAAAGCCGAAATGGCAGTACTACAGGCCCAGCTGGATGCCTTGCCAGCAGAGGTGAGTCCACAGAAAAACGATTCCTGGCTGGCAACGCGCGTCAAAAAGTTAATCGGCTAATCTACGTTTTTTCATATTTCGACAGGAGTCAGAAGCGGGCTTCCCCCGCTTCCGGGTAGTGAATCCACTCATGCAAAGCGATTACCACTGGCACACTCTGGCACTGCCAGACCCTTCTTTATCCCGCGCGGGCTGGTTTTTGATCCAGGGCACCCTGCGTGCCCGTCAGCCGCGGGGTGAAACCCGGCTGCGCTGGCAGTGTCAGGGTGAATGGCATGAACAGATCCTGCCGATCACCCGTCGCGGCACGCTTCAGGAGCTGGTGTGGTTGCCGGTGGGAGCCTGCCAGCCAGGGCTGCTCGCCAGCAGCGAAGGGGCGGAATGTGAGCTTAATATTACCCGTTTTGCGCAGGTGTCGGCGGCCAATAGCCTGTGGCGCCGTCTGCGCCGGGTGTGGCCTTTTTATCAGCGCCTGAATGCACAAAAGCGCAGGCGTCTGGGGCTGTCCTGGCACCTGTGGTTTACCGATTTACAGCAGGCTTACGCGCTGGTGGGCAAGATCCGCGACGACAGGCCGCTACACGCCTATGAACACTGGCTGGCTAATTTCGATATCGTGCAGCCAGGTGAGCGCCGACTGATCGATCGTCTGCTGGCCCGCTGGGGCAACCTGCCCCGCGTCTGCCTGCACCTGGTGAACGGCGGCGATGAGGCCGCACGCCAGCGCACGCTCGCCAGCATTGCGGCACTCTGTTACCCGGCAACCCATATCACCGTGCTGGAACAGCCCTCTACGGCGGGCAGGCCAGCAGGAGAATGGCAGTGGGCCGTTCCGGTGGGGGCGGAACTTGCCCCGGCCGCACTGGTTTGGCTGGCGCACCAGCTGCGTCAGACGCCAGAGGCGAAATGGATCTACGGCGATCACGATCTGCTGGATGAAAAAGGTAAACGCCACTCGCCGGACTTCAAGCCGGACTGGAACGAAACCCTGCTGCACAGCCAGAACTATATCGGCTGGAGTGGCCTGTGGCGGGAACAGGGCACCTTCGCCATCCCGCAGGACGGTGCCGAAAACTATCGCGGATGGTTACAGCTGGCCCGGCAGCATACGCCAAACGAGATCGCGCATATCCCTGCCCTGCTGATGCATGTCCCGGATACGCTTCCTCAGCAGGATGGCTACGAGACGCTGGCCAACATGCTGCAGGATCTGCCTGTTGGCGTGACGCTGGAGTCTGCTCCGCACGGCATCTGCCGCTGGCGCTGGCCGCTTCCGGAACAGCTTCCGCGGGTGTCGGTGATTATCCCCACCCGCAACGGGCTGGCGCATCTCAGGCCCTGTATTGAAAGCCTGGTGCAGCACACCCGTTACCCGAATATCGAAATCATGGTGATGGATAACCAGAGCGATGACCCGGAAACCCTGGCTTATTTTGATCACATCACCCGTGAATACGGAGTGCGGGTAATCGCCTGGGATCATCCGTTTAACTACTCGGCGATTAACAATGCCGGGGTGCGCGAGGCCACGGGCGAGCTTATCTGCCTGCTCAATAACGACACCGAGGTGATCAACCCTTTGTGGCTGGATGAGATGGTCTCCCACCTGCTGCGCCCGGGCGTCGGGATCGTGGGAGCACGGCTCTTTTACGGCGATGGCCGGGTTCAGCATGCGGGTGATGCCGTCGGGCCAGGTGGCTGCGCCGATCATTTTCACAGTGGCCTGACCGCCGATGAACCCGGCTACCAGCGCAGGGCGGTGAGTGCGCAGGAGCTGTCTGCCGTGACGGCGGCCTGCCTGCTTACCCATCGCCAGCTCTTTTTGTCCCTTAACGGCTTAGATGAAGTGAACCTGCCGGTGGCCTTTAACGACGTGGATTACTGTCTGCGGGTCGGCGAGGCTGGCTGGCGGATCGTCTGGACGCCCTTTGCCGAGCTTTACCACCACGAGTCGGTATCCCGCGGCAAAGATGTCACGCCCGAACAGCTGGCGCGCTCCCAGGGTGAGCTGCGTTATATGAAAAAACGCTGGGCGCAGCGGCTTACCCACGATCCTGCATACAATCCCAACCTGAGCTATGACCGACCCGATTTCTCGTTAAGTCATACTCCTAATGTGGTGCTGCCATGGACGAACTGATCAGAAAGGCACTCTTTAAACCGTATCTGAAGTTGAATAAGCAAAGCAGCGAGACGCAGCCGGACAGCTGGCCCGAGTGCCGTTCATTGCTGATCCTGCATGAGGGGAACTCACCGACGCTGGCCTATTTTGAAGCGGCGATCAGAAGCCGTTTTCCCGACGCTGTCTGTCAGCTGGTGGATACCTTAACCACGCCGGCTATCGAAGTGGATAAAGGGGCAGCCATCGTGGTCATTCGCTTTATCTCCTCGCAGTGGCAGCGCGAAATTGCGCGCAACATGGATGACCTCTCCCAGGTGGTCTATTTTATGGATGACGATCTGTTCGATCCGTCAGCCTTAACGGCGTTACCCAAAGCCTACCGGACGAAAATTATCCGACGTTCTGCGGCCCAGCACCGCTGGATCACCACCCATTGCGATACCATCTGGGTCTCGACGCCCTATCTGGCCAATAAATATGCGCATCTTAACCCTGATGTGGTGCCCGCCCAGCCGACACCGCGGCTGCTGGCCGTAACCCGACCGGTGAAGATTGCCTATCACGGCTCCAGCTCGCACCAGGCAGAAAAGTACTGGCTGCGTGAAGTGGTCGAAGGCGTGTTGAACCAGTGTCCGCAGGCCAGCTTCGAAATTTTTGGCGAGCACGAAATCTATAAACTGTACCGCGACCTGCCGCGCGTGACGGTATTACACCCGATGAGCTGGCAGAACTATCTGGACTACACGCAACATCACCGGGTTGATATTGGCCTGGCCCCGTTACTGGAATCAGAATTTAATATGGCGCGCGGGCCGGTAAAATTTTATGATTTCGTGCGCATGGGCGCGGTGGGGGTCTACAGTAATTGCGCCCCGTACAGCGACTTTATCGAGCAAAATATCAATGGCGTGCTGCTGAACAACGATCCGCAAAAGTGGATCGACACCTTATCGCTGCTGGTAAATTCCGGGCAAAAACGTCAAACGCTGGCGAATAATGCGAAGGAATACACGTACTCGTTAATGAGTTAAAACAGAACAGCACGGGAATACCGTATTCCCAACCTGCATCAGGCCTTGTTTCCCCATGCAGGGAAAATTCATGAACATGCCCGTATTTACAGGCTTCGTAGTGTAGCAGGTTCTCAAATTTTGAACTTTATGAGTTAGCGCTATCACACAACAATCAATTATCCGATGATCGA
>NZ_VDAF01000049.1:0-7752 GCF_019584525.1 Enterobacter sp. EC_50
GATAAAAGCCAGGGGATACCGAAACCGGGAGCGCTTTAAACTGGGGGTGATGTTCCACTACGGAAAGCTGAATATGGCGTTCTGAGCCTTCCCACCATGATCGGGGAAGACCCATATATATACAGTTTTAAGCGAGGGAAAAAACGATGAAGTTCATTCCTGCAGTATCAGAAGCCAGCATAGTAAAAATTCCTTTGTTCACAGAGCGATGCCCTGCGGGTTTTCCGTCACCGGCAGCAGACTATACTGAGTCTGAACTGGATCTGAATGAGTACTGCATTCACCGGCGCCACTCCACCTATTTTGTCAGAGCGATTGGCAACTCAATGACTGATATTGGCCTCTATTCCGGCGATCTGATGGTCGTGGATAAAGCAGAACAGCCGCGGCACGGGGATATTGTTATCGCGGAAATTGAGGGTGAATTTACGGTAAAACGCCTGCTTCTGACGCCGCGGCCAGCCCTGCAGGCGATGAACCCGGACTTCCCTTCCCTGTACCCGGATCCGGAAACTCTGCAAATTTTCGGCGTGGTGACGGCCTTCATTCATAAAACCCGGAGGGCAGACTGATGTTCGCCCTGGCAGACGTCAACTCCTTCTACGCCAGTTGCGAGAAGGTTTTCAGGCCGGATTTGCGCGGCAAACCTGTCGTCGTTCTCAGTAACAACGATGGCTGCGTTATTGCCCGGAGTGCTGAAGCCAAACGGCTGGGTATAAAGATGGGAACCCCCTGGTTCCAGCTCAAAGAGGCGCAGTTTCCTGAAAAACTGTACGTTTTTTCCAGCAACTACGAGCTCTACGCGAGCCTGAGTAACCGTGTGGTCGCCCTGCTGGAAGAGCTGTCGCCCCGCGTCGAACAATACTCAATTGACGAATGTTTCCTGGATGCCCGGGGAATTAGCCACTGTATGGATCTGGAGGATTTTGGCAGGCAGCTGCGTGGGCATGTTCTCAGTGGAACCGGACTGACGATCGGTGTCGGCTTCGGCGCCACAAAAACACTGGCCAAATCGGCGCAGTGGGCGTCAAAGGAATGGCCACAATTCAGTGGGGTGCTGGCGCTGTCGCCCGAAAATCCACGCAGAACGGCAAAATTACTCAGCCTGCAGCCGGTGGAAGAAATCTGGGGCGTGGGGAACCGGATAGCGAAAAAGCTGCACGTTATGGGGATCACCACCGCCCTGCAGCTGTCGCTGACGAACCCTACATTTATCCGGAAAAACTTCAACGTAGTGCTGGAGCGCACGGTACGTGAGCTGAACGGCGAGAGTTGCATTTCGCTGGAGGAAGCGCCGCCGCCGAAACAGCAGATTGTCTGCAGTCGCAGCTTCGTGCAGCGGATCACCACCTACGGAGAAATGCGCCAGGCCGTCTGCCAGTATGCCGAGCGCGCGGCGGAAAAGTTGCGCGGTGAGCGACAGTACTGCCGGCATATCAGCACCTTCATCAAGACATCCCCTTTTGCGGTTAATGAGCCGTATTACGGTAACGTGGCCACGGAAAAACTGAACACCCCTACCCGTGACACCCGGGACATTATCGCGGCAGCGGTCAGGTCTCTGGACAGGATCTGGCTCGATGGCCACCGCTACGCAAAAGCGGGGATAATGCTCAATGATTTCAGTCCGAACGGCGTCGCGCAGCTGAATCTGTTCGATGACGTGCAGCCACGGCCGCACAGCGATGCGCTGATGAAGGTACTCGACGGCATTAATCATTCCGGACTCGGGAAAGTCTGGTTTGCCGGACGGGGTATTGCGCCGGACTGGCAGATGAAACGGGAGATGCTGTCACCGGCATATACCACACGCTGGAAGGAGCTGCCGGTTGCCCGTTTCTGACCGTTGAAATGACAGAAGGGACTTGCCGCCAGAGCTTACTTTACCGATCATACAGGTGACTTGTCTCAGGGGGGAACCATGACAAATATCATTCTGTGTGATGTGACTGCCAGCGTCAGCGAACTTAAAAACGATCCGGTGGCCACCGCCAGTGCCCGCGGCGGCTACCCGGTCGAGATAATTGACCGTAACCGCCCTGTTTTTTATTGTGTGCCCGCGGCTTTGTATGAACAAATGCTCGATGAGCTGGACGAAAAAGACCTGGTGCAAACGATAACAGAACGTCAAAACCAGCCGCTGCGTGAAGTGGATCTCAATCAGTATCTGTGATGTGCTCCGGTGCGAGGAGCAAGGAATGTATTAAGCCAATGTTAAGGAACAATATGGGTAGCAAAATCGCAGGTGTGGTTTTCTTATACTTCGCTGTCTGGGGAATGGCTTCAGTGATTGAATTGCAGTACTGGCGTAACGCTGATACCTATCCTGTCTGGCTGACAAAACATCTCCGGATCTCTCCTGAAAATAACGACAAGAGCCTGATAAGGATAGAAATGGAAACCTTTGACAAGGTATGTGGTGATAAAAGGGGCCTCCTTGCCGTCACCCAAAAACAAAACGGTATGTTTATGCGCTGTGATGATTCCCCCGGTTTTTTTTCATGGTTCAGCGGCGTTTACAAAGTCAATTAATCAGATAACGTGTTGCACTTTCAATATGTTACCCACATGGTTATCCCCCGTTACTGTGGGTAATCAATATATTGTGTCTCTGGCAGCTGCTTTTCCTACCATATGTTGTCCCTGCCCGTTCTATTTTGTGATCGGACAGTGTGAAAAACGACATCACAGTGGAGACGCTGCTGACGGGATGATGTTCATCCAGGGTCGTAAGATCGGCCGGTACTGGTTACCCGCCGGACGAAGGGCCGGCCAACGCGCAGCGTCGGTAGCTGGCTTTAAAAATGCTGGCGGAAATTTAAAGATGAAGCCGCATACTCTGCGAAATTTTGCAAATTTCACTCAACATGCTTCGTTCAGATCCCAACAGAGCTTTCACCATCGCCTGTAACAGCCGTCCTGCTGCGTGATTACTCCGCTCAACGGGTTGCTGGCGACAAGCCAATACCTGTTCGTGACAGGCATTGATTGAACCGTTGTCCCTAACTAATAATGTGCCGACGATGCAGGTGGGACCGTGGTCCCAGGCAGATAAGCTGACAGACGATGCAGGTGGGACCGTGGTCCCAGGCAGATAACCTGACCGGCGATACAGGTGGGACCGTGGTCCCAGGCAGATAAGCTGACCGACGACGCAGGTGGGACCGTGGTCCCAGGGAGATAACCTGAGCGGCGATACAGATGGGACCGTGGTCCCAGAGAGAATATTCAGGCCAGTTATGTTTTCTGGCCTGTGAGAAAGGAAATGAAGTAAAGGGAGATCACCGTAGACTAAAGCGTGTCCGCATCAGACTCCTGGTTTCTCAAGCTCCTTAAGAATGGCTTCTATTTTCTCTATACACTCCGCAGGAATGCGGGACCTATCCAGGTTAAGCACCATTTTATCGCCCTTATACAATGCTGTTGCCCCTGGAGCAAACTGATGACGTGAGCTCAGATTAACTCTTGATGCGGGAGATTGTTTCAGTACGGATGTTAAAAGACTAATGACCTCTTCAGCTTCAAAGATTAGTCCCGCTTTCTTCTGATCGTGGAGAGTCTCAGCCTGCTGCTTCAGTAATTCTTCTTTATCTGCAAAAGCCTTCTGAAGGGCTTCACCTGACCGGGCAGACAGTTCTCCAGGATGTGCAAACAGGGCAACAACGGATTTAGGCAATTTGGCCGTATTGATACAGCGGGTAATGATCTTACGAGAGATGTTTTCCGCATCGGCAAGCGCAGAAATATTTCCTGCAAACTCATTCTGCAGCCGGCTTGTATAACGCAGGCCACGTTCATAAGCACTCGTCGGCCGATAATCGTTACCCAGTCGGGACAATGCAGCCATCTGCTCATCGTCCAGTTCACCAACCAGAACGCGATAATCACTTTCCGTCAGGATTGCGGCTTTACGGCGACGGCTGCCGTCGGCAATTTCTATGACATCAGAAACCCGGCGGCCGAAAGCTGGAGTCTGCTGACCGGTCAGTAAAAATGAAGGAATGAGATCATCCAGAGCATCTTCGGTAAGTAGTTCCTGATCGCGCTCATTGCCTGACCATACGCGTGAAGCGCTCTCAACAGAGTCTCCCCGGAGCACCTCAAGGGTAAATTTCACTTCCCGTCCACATACCGGAAGAGAGATTGCATTACCGCGGGCCATAGCACCCACGCGCGCAATTAATGAATCCACCATCGGCGCGGCCGGCGCCGGTGATGAAGTATCTTCAGTCGATTGAGTATGTGTGGTATGTCTTGGAATGACAGGAGCACGCTTCATTATCTAATCTCCCAGCGTGGTTTAATCAGACGATCAAAAATCTCATTGCAAACAGGCTCCCAGATAGAGAGGGCATTACGCCAGGCACCGGTTGAAGAACGTTGATCAATAGCCTGTTCAAAAACGGTTCTCATACGGATCTGACCTTTACCGACTTCATCCGTTTCGCGCACAACATTTTTAAGGACCATGCTTCCCCAGGCATCCCGAATTTGTTCTTCCATCCACGGGGACTGTGAGCCATTATTATTACTGTATTTGGTAAGCAGAATACGGACATCTGGCTCGAAGCCTTTAAGATCCACGTTCTTAAGCAGGTCACGAAGCATATCGAAAAACTGCAGTGCGGAGGTGTAGTCGAACAGCTCTGCCGGAGTAGGGACAATCAGAACATCAGCAGCGCATACAACATTTATCGTACCGATACCAAGGTTGGGTGCACTGTCGATAACTATCACGTCATAATCATGAGCGACAGTTTCAATGGCCAGACGGAGCATCAGGTGCGGGTCAGCAGGTAATTTGCCTTCGTCAAATTTCCCCATCAGCTCGGTTTCAATGCGGTGCAGTGCCAGACAGGACGGGATGATATCAAGGCCAGGCCAGCAGGTGGGCTTTATAGCGTAGCTGGCGTCATCCTTTTCCCCAAGATAAAAGGGCAGGAGAGTGTCCTCAGCATGAATATGAAGATCGGGCACCCATCCGTGATACATAGAAGCAGTTCCCTGTGGGTCATTGCCTTCAACAAGCAGAACACGGAGTCCTTTCAGAGCAAGATCCTGAGCCAGGTGAACGGATACTGAGGTTTTGTAAACACCACCTTTGTGAGCTGCAACGCCAATCACCGGCGGAAACGCATCTTCAGCACGGCGCAGTCGTGTACCAAATACATCCCGCATGTGATTGATTTGTTCGATGGTATAACCAACGCGTTGCTCAACTCTCCCACGGGTTTCCATATCAGGGTGCGGCAGCCGGCCAGCTTTCTCGGCATCCCTGATAGCCTGAGATGACACGCCAACTAAATCTGCCGCTTCACCAATCCTCCAGCGCCGGGTTATTTTCCGGGCTTCCGGACTGTCATCATTAAACTGTGCAATGGCGATTGCTTTCGTCATTTCATGACCAGCACTTATGCACTGGTTGAGTGTATCCATGAGTCCCATACTGAACATCCTTTAATCATCACTTTGCATTATTTTATTAAATCTTGGAATTTATTGCAAAGCAACAATAAAATCGCAAAGCACACGAAAAAGTGCAAAGTGAACCACATTGGGTAATGAAAGAACGCAGGGGATTACAAAAGAGTACATACCGCAGTCAATATTAATCACTGCCGCTCGCCGCAGTAAGCGATCTCACACAGTGAGAAAGCGGCGAGGAAGCAGAAAATCACAGAACTCACAGATTGCACGTACGTCGGGTTGCTAAAGATGACTCGGGATCAGCCAGTTATAATGAAATTGACTGCGGTATGTAATATATTGACTATGGTATGATGCTTACCGCATCTGTAGGAAAGACGACTCAGCATACCGCAGTCAATGTTTCATTGTTGTACCTGTAGATCTCAATCTTCCAGAGCGTATTCAGGAAAATCAGGCCAGGGTTCTGGATATCTGGTGTGGCGCTTCCGGCCTTGTATCTGGGTTATTCATGGTCTCGATCCAATAATTGATCCCAAGGAGATCATAGTGAGATCCAAAAGAGATCCCCGGATCGCTCCAGCATGCGCTGTAACTGGCTTTAACGTCTGTCTGGATCGACTGCGGAATGTAAAATGTTGACTGTTATATGCATAATCTAATACTGTGATATGCAACGGTATTTACTGAGGTATGTATATCCGTTGACTGCGATACGTATTACTACATCCTTTTGTGGATAACCGTTGAGGATCAAGATGACGAGCGA
Organism: Enterobacter sp. EC_50; assembly: GCF_019584525.1. NCBI lineage: Bacteria > Pseudomonadati > Pseudomonadota > Gammaproteobacteria > Enterobacterales > Enterobacteriaceae > Enterobacter > Enterobacter sp. EC_50. Next base: position 6,197 of record NZ_VDAF01000049.1, read on the forward strand.
AAATAATAGCTTACTTCTGAACCTTCAGGAAGTTGATAAGACAACCGGTGAAGTTGTTAAGCTGGATGTCAACAGCACCAGTACCGTGCAGCCAGTAGCGCTCATGAGACTCGGTCTCTTCGTCCCAACTCTGAAATCAACAGGGAAGAGCAAGGCGAACCGGAAAAACGTTACAGACGCGACTGAGGAGCTTGTACAGCTGGCCATTGCCAAAAGCGAAGGATACACTGACGTTAAGATCACCGGTTCGCGTCTTGATATGGACACGGATTTTAAAGTCTGGCTGGGGATAATTCGCTCCATGTCGGAGTATGGGGTAAAAAGTGACACCCTGGAACTGTCGTTCGTCGAATTCGTTAAGATGTGCGGATTTGACTCCCGTCGTTCAAACAAAAAAATGCGCGATCGCATCAGTAATTCCCTGTTTAAACTCGCCTCGGTTACGCTGAAGTTCCAGAGCGAGACCAAAGGATGGACCACCCATCTGGTGCAGTCAGCCTATTATGACATCAACGAGGATATCGTTGAGATCAAGGCTGAACCTAAGCTGTTTGAGCTTTACCACATGGACAGAAGGGTACTGCTGCGGCTGAAAGCCATTGACGCCCTGCAGCGCAAGGAATCAGCCCAGGCGCTTTATACCTACATCGAAAGTCTTCCCCAGAATCCTGCACCTATTTCCATGAAACGGATGCGTGACCGGCTGAATCTCACCTCAAATGTCTATACACAGAACCACACGGTGCGTAAGGCGATGGAGCAGCTGCGTGATATTGGTTATCTGGATTACACCGAGTTTAAACGTGGCCGAGCCACCTATTTCAGCGTGCATTATCGCAACCCCAAACTCATCAGTAGTCCTGTGAAGGTTCCGCGCAAAGAGGAAGAAGAGAAGGCGCCAGAGCAAAATTATGACGAAGTCATTAAGGCGCTGAAGGCTGCTGGCATCGATCCTCTTAAACTGGCTGAAGCCCTCTCAGCGATGAAGCCAGAAAATTGACTGCGATATGCATATCATGACTGCCGTATGCCGCTAAGGACATTCCATTGACTGTGATATGCATCACGCATACCGCAGTCAATATTTATTCTCTATCATGTCTGCCCGGATCGAACAATATTGACTGTCATATGTGATTTCGGGTCATGATACGCAGATATTGACTACGGAATGCGGGTTTAATGGGGGTAATCCCTGGTCTGTTCACCATTCCATGGGGGATAACATGCCACAGTCAATTTTTCAGTAACGCTCTATATCCCTTACGAAAATCTCAATCGGGTGCTGAGACGGTCATGTTACCTGACGGTATCCGTTCCCCTGTGTACTGCAGGTTTAGCCCGGCAGGATGAGACTGCAGCTGTCTGTATAACCCGGCGCCAGCTTCACACTGTTAAATGCGATCAGGAAACGGGAGCCGAATGGCAGAAAGGTGTTGGCTAGGGAAGGTGCGAATAAGCAGGTCATTTCTTCCCAAGCTGACTCGCTGATTAAAATTTCGCGGATCTGGGCCGATTTTTTTCCCGCAAACACATCGAATCAGCCTATTTAGGCT
>NZ_VDAF01000005.1:0-61860 GCF_019584525.1 Enterobacter sp. EC_50
TTCCCCGTGATGAAGGCGTTGCCGACTCATACCAGGCCTGAATAGCTTCATCATCCAGCCAGAAAGTTATGGAGCCACGGTTGATGAGGGCTTTATTGTAGGTGGGCCAGTTGGTTATTTTGAACTTTTGCTTTGCCACGGAACGGTCTGCGTTGTCGGGAAGATGCGTGATCTGATCCTTCAACTCAGCAAAAGTTCGATTTATTCAACAAAGCCGTACAAGCCATACTGTGGCCAAAGAAGCGTGTACCAATTATGGAAGGGATCCAGACATGGCGCGCATCACACGCCCCTCACTAATAACGAAATTTTAAAAGCTAAACCTCGCGAAAAAGACTTTACCCTGCACGATGGTGACGGCCTGTTCTTACTCATTAAAACTCTGGTAAAAACTTTGGCGTTTTCGCTACCAGCGACCAAACACTGCCAGCCCCATAAATCTGAGACTTGGCTTATATCCTACCCTTACGCTTGCAGCAGCATGCCAGATACGCGATCAGCATTTCTCTCTCTCAGCCCAGGACATCGATCCTCAGCAGCAAGAAATGCTTTCAGAACAGCGCCAAATCAAGTTGGATAGCATTTTCACTACCATTGCTGCCAAAATTGGTTCCAGCTAAAGAGCAAAAACGTCACACCGGATTATGCGAAAGATATTTGGTGTTCTTTTGATAAAGATGAATTCCCTGCTATAAGCGAGATACCTATTCAGAAAATCAAAGCCAGAACGATCATTGAGGAACTGGAGACAGTTCTTCGTCCGGTACAGCGCATTAATGAGATAATGATTTACTTGTTAATAATGGACCGCTTGATGCAATTCCTGCATCAGTGAGGATATGGCCTTTGAGAAACCAAAAAAGCAAAGTATGCCGGCACTACTGTCAGAAGAATTGCCGAAGCTAATACGCTCTTTCATGATGTCGAATCACTCTGACTCGCTGTCTAATTGAATGGCAGCTCCTTACCCTTGTGCGTCCTTCACAAGCTTCAAGTGCTCGGTGGGTAGAGATCGATCTCGATGCCAAACACTGGACAATTCCCGCCGAGCGAATGAATGCTCAGCGTGAACGCATTGTTCCCTTTTCTTCTCAAGTAATGGATATTCTTGAAGTGATAGAGCCCGTTAGCGCTTATCGAGAACAACTTTTCCCAAGCAGGGACGATCCAAAAAACCGATGAGTAGTCAGACTGCTAATGCTGCTTTAAAACGTATTGGCTATGGTGGAAAACTTGATGCTCATGGTCTTCGACCTATAACAAGTACTGTAATGAATTAAGCTGGTTTGATACCGATGCGATTGAGGCGCGTTTAGTACATAGCGATAGAATGTGGCCAAGCATATATAATCTTTCAATATATTTAGATAAACACATTGACCTAAGGGATTAGTGGGGGTTGTTTGCAAGTCTTAACCGAAAAAGATCAAAACAACTGTTTAAATAAACATGGTTTTATTACCAGTTTTTTTTGTTCTGAATAAATATTAACTTTAGTCTCTTATCAACCAAGCACTTAATGAGAGTCATGCTAAGGCTCTCATTATAAACAATGGAATTGCGAGGAAAACAATGGATTTTGATATTCTTATTGATCAAAGCCTTTCATCTTTCGTTACCGGAGGCGGGCCAAGCCAAATATCAAATAACAGCCTCCTTTCTATTATTAATGATTTCGAAGATGGGAGTTGGAGATATCAAAAATTTCACAGATTCATATGGGATAATATTTTACAAACAGCTCTTTCAAACCAAGAAAGAGAAGCCCTAATCGATGGCCCATTCACCTCACTTGCTCTTGCATCAAAAAATCTTAGGCTAACTGATAGCGATCAGGACATAAGTAAAGGAAGTGAACTTGCGGAAATATTTTTGTATGGAATAATGCGACATCACTTCAAAGCATTACCAGTCGTGCCCAAAATATTCTATAAACAAAATAGTCAAGATAACGCAAAAGGTGCTGATAGTGTACATGTTGTCATTGTAGATAATAATACTTTCTCATTATGGTTTGGTGAAGCCAAGTTCTACAACAGTATCGAAGATGGCCGTTTTGACACTATAATCACCTCTGTACGAAATTCAATCACAACAGAGAAACTAAGAAAAGAGAACAGTATAATATTAAACACCCAAGATCTTTATGCATTAGTACAAGATGAAAAATTAAAACTTAAAATATCTGATACCTTATCTTCTAATAATTCAATGGATAATATTAAACCTTTACTCAACATACCGATTTTCATTTTGCATGAGTGTCCTATAACAGAAAACTCAAATAGTTTATCTGATAGTTATAAATCCTCCATTACTAAATTGCACAAAGAGAGAGCTCAAGCTTTTTTTAAAAAACACCAAGAGAAGATTAAAGATATTTATGATCATGATAAAATTAAATTTCATTTAATACTCTTCCCTGTACCAAAAAAAGAAGTAATAATTGATAAATTTGTAAGTACTGTACGATACCATAAGGAGCAATAATATGGATAATGAAATCAATAAGGATTGCAATAAAGCGCATCATGCAGAACCTACACAACAGGATGAATACATCTTCTCGCACTGCCAAAATATAAACACTCTAATTAATGAAAGAAATTACAATGAGGCTAGAAACAATCTAATTTCATTATTAGACTATCATAAAAAAAACAACCTTCATTACAATCCTCTTGTTAATCATCTTATTAGAACGTTAGGGTTATATCCATACCTTCAAACAGACACCTCTGAATGGCATGACAGGTTGGTCTATGACCTGTTTAAAGTTGATGTAGGATTAGCTAATCCTATTACCCTTCATCGAGAACAATCATTAATTTTAAAAAGACTATTGAGCGGAGAAAACCTAGCAATTAGTGCCCCTACTAGCTTCGGGAAAAGCTTTATTATTGATGCTTTCATATCATTAAAAAAACCTAATAACGTATTAATAATTGTACCAACGATATCCCTGACTGATGAAACTCGCAGAAGATTGCATAGAAAATTCTCCTCACAATATAAAATAATCACCACTGCAGATGTTGACCTCTCAGAAAAAAATATTTTTGTGTTTCCTCAAGAGAGGGCTATAAGCTATCTTGAAAAAATTGATGATTTAGATCTTTTCATTATTGACGAATTTTATAAAGCCAGTGAGAAGCATGATAGAGACAGAGCGCCAGCCTTGATCAAAGCAATAATGAAATTTACTAAAATCGCAAAACAGCGATATTATTTAGCTCCTAACATTAGTGAGATCACAAATAACCCATTCACTAAAGGAATGGAGTTTGTAAAAATAGATTTTAATACTGTTTTTTTGGAAAAACATGATCTTTCTAAAGAAATTAATGAAGATGACACTAAAAAATCTAAAGCATTATTAAAGATTCTTTCGAATACTAACGGAAAGACTTTAATATATGCTGGAACATATAAAAACATTGAAAAGATATCAAACCTTGTTTTAAAAACACAATTTGAAGATGAACCATATCTTTTGAAAGAATTTTCAAATTGGTTAAAAATTAACTACTCTCAAAATTGGAAACTAGCCAAACTTATTGAGAAAGGGATGGGTATACATAATGGTCGATTACACCGTTCGATCAGTCAGTTACAAATAAAACTCTTCGAGGAAACGCATGGCATCAAAAACATCGTTTCGACGTCTTCCATTGTGGAAGGAGTAAATACATCGGCTGAAAACGTTGTAATTTGGCAATGTAAAAATGGCAAAAGTAACCTTAAGGATTTTACATACAAGAATATTATTGGTAGAAGTGGGCGGATGTTCAAACACTTTATTGGAAAAGTGTATTTACTATCAACACCTCCACAAGAGGAAAACAACGAATTGGATTTAACCATTCCTGAATCCCTTGTGGGAGGAATTGACGAGATTGAGTATAAAAATGATTTAACGCCTGAGCAAATCTCAGCTATCATTGCGTATAAAGAAGAAATGAGTGCTATTTTAGGGTATGAAACCTTTAATAAACTTTTAAAGGAAGGAGCCTTCAAATCCAGTGATTATTTATTAATAAGAGATATAGCCATTGATATAGCAAGCAAACCAAATGAATGGGCAAATATTGCATATCTCAACTCAAACACTCCCGATGAATGGGACTATTACTTATATAAAATAATTAATCTACAACCGGCCGGATGGGGGGGGGAGATACTCTAAATTCGTTTCATACATTAAGGTAGCAAGTTTAAACTGGAAACATACGATTCCACAAATTTTAGAGGCTTTATCTAATGACGGAATAACAATCGATGACTTCTTTGAATTCGAGAAGAATTTAACATTTAAGTTAACCTCACTTTTAAATGATGTTAATGTTTTACTATCTGAATTATTACCTAATAAAAATACAGACATATCGCCATTTATATTTAAAACATCAAACGCGTTTCTCCCTCCAATTGTTTATCAGTTAGAAGAATATGGCCTACCTCGCATGCTCACAAAAAAAATATCGATTACTTACAAAATAAACTTCGAAAGCGAGTCTTTAACTTTGCATAAGGTTATTGATCACTTAAAAAGCATTGAATCAATTGAAGGATTGTCAGCTTCAATGGATGCAAGCCCAATGGAGGAGTATATCTTGAATAATTTCCTTGAAGGTGTTACATATAACCGATAAGTGATATACCGAATAATAGGCCTCAATGAAATTTAAGCATCCTAACATTAGAGCTAATCTGAGAAGCAAATTATGCACTTAAAGAACGCCGATTCTTGTCCAAACAAAAGCGTGTGCTTGAATCTTATCCATTTTAAATTAAGCACCTTCGATTTCCGCCCCATCCAACCTGCCCACTTAAGGAGTCGCTTTTAATGCAGGCCCATGAACGGCCTAAGGGCATACCAGTTCTGCGCGGCGGTGGGTATAAGTGAGATTCTGTGCAGGCGTGGATTTTTCACTATTATCATCGCGCGAAGCCGTGTCAGGCCTGAATCCGATGGCCGTTAAAATGTCATTATCCTGCGCCGAATAATTAATTTTTTCACAGGCGGCCAGCCAGACCTGTAGCATCTTACGCAGATAGTCGACCGAGTGCCGCATGGCGCAGCGCTAAATGGCGGAATGTTGCTCGGAATAATTCATCAGATCGAGGGGCAAGGGCGGCGGTCAACTCCGCGCTGTACCCCAGCATACAATCATTCAGACGGTTACGAATTATATGGATGCTGATGCGCTACACCTCTTTATGCGAGCGGATATAACGTCCGGCCTCCAGATTAATTTCCCACTTTTTCACGTCAATAATTTCACGCAGCTGTGGCCGCCAGTGCGAGTACATCGATAACCGGCTCAGTCGCCAGTGAACGCAATAAATTAAGGCGTACGAAACGTGGGCGAGCATTCGATATGCATACACTGACGATAGTGTGGGATGCGCATTGGTTTTGCAGGACAAGAAATAAAATATGTTTATGCCACACTTTCGTTAAGTCATCTTTAGCCTGCTTTTCGAGAAGAACCTGAAATCAACCCACTACCAAAGAGCGCTGATCCAGCAAAGTAATCCCTACTAACAACAATATCCATTCTTTTGAAAAAACAAATCATTCATAGCGAAGCGAACCCACCTCCTTTTCATCACATTGAAATAAAAACAAAAAGATAACTTTCAAAGCTTGCCTAATAAATATTACAAAGACCTTTTACCGATAATGTGCTAAAAATTTGTTCAACGCATCTCAGAGCCAATGACAGGAACAATGAGAATATGGATACGACGTTGCTGAGCGCATTAGATACCGATGGACGCGACAAATTCGAAAGCGCGATGAATGCCTTACAAGGCGATGTTTCCGCTGCGGCCGCGAGGTTGTAAGTTGATCCCCGCTTACGCCTTGAGTACTCAAAAAGAATCAAAGAAATGTCCTCAGACTTACGCGCAAAGGCCAATGCTGGTGTGATCTCCTGGGACAAAGCGGCACGAGAGGCTCAGGAAACGAGAAATTTGATCATGGAGATGGTGCGCTCTCGCAGTACTCCACTCGGACGGGCAATGGCCGAACGAATAAAAAGCGAGGGTAAGACGCTTAATGAGTTGGTAGCAAAAAAAGCGAAAGCTTTATTCGGCCCACAGGCAAATTTTAACAACCTTTCGGAAGTACAAAAAAATCAGATATATGCAGGTATCGTTGAATCCGCAGGCAAGTCTAACCCACAGGTAAACATGAAAATGATGCAGCTCTCGCGCGTTGGAAGGGGGTTAATTGTTCTTTCGATTGCGATTTCTGTTTACGAAATTTATGCCGCTGATGATAAGGTTTCTGAATCAGGCAGACAGATAGCGATTAATGGTGCAGGTATTGCCGGTGCTGCCGCAGGTGGTGCAATGGCGGGATTAATGTGTGGGCCAGGCGCACCTGTTTGCGTGCTCATCGGTGGCTTCGTCGGCGGCGCGCTTGCCGCATGGGAAATGGGACGTTTGTGGAATTGATTATGCAACAGGTTAATTCAATAACATTGGTTAAGGTTAGTGACGCGACCGATGTATCCCAGGCTCAATCTGACGTTGTGCTCAATGGTAAAAGCACCGGCATTAATGTGCCGGGGCAAGTGCTTGAAGCAGCGGTCCAGGTTAATGAGCAACGTTATATCCTGTTTCTGACGGATGACATTATTTTTGAAGAGTCCCTGACGATTGCCCTTATTGACGTTCATGACGGGCTTAAAGAAATTGTTCGCTTGGGCAATGAGTACTCGACAGGAACTTTTGCGGATCTCCAGGTCACTGACGATAGCGTGGACTTCAGGTTTATTGGGGGTTATATCTGGACACTGAAAGTATCCGATTCACCTCGCCTGCGGCTTCCTTTTGTTTCCGATCCAAAAGGTGTTAAACGGGAGTCTGGTCTGAAAAAATACATAACGATCTCTGCCACACCGGCGTCGGAAAACGTAAGCTGAAGTCATTATTTAACAGAATGAAAAGGCTTTCTGCTGAGCGGGATAAATGCACTTGAGAATTATGCAGACTCAGATAGCCAACCAGAATCTCCATCAGTAATAACCCTATTTATCTGATGAAATCCAGAAAGCCCACACGGTACAACCCCTGTGGGCTTTTCAGTACCATCCCCCCACCGTTTTCCTCTCCCTTTGACCAACATCAACGACACCGCCCCTCCCCCTATGGAGAATAAAAAAACACCCCTACCCAGCGCTACGGAATAGCCGCTCAACCCGGAAGGAATCCCATCATGTACAGACCCATAACCGTCATAATATTCATTCTCCTGACCCTCGCCGCCCTCGCGGAAATAGGCTTTTTATCCTTTGGATAATCCTCAGGCTTAATACCTCTCATCAGGGCATGTTGATCTCATTACAGTTTTTTCCTAAAGCCATCCCGTTTCGCCTGTGCCATGCTGAATCACGCTCATAACCGATAACGTTAAATGAGGATATTATGAAAAAAACAATTATCGCATTATCTGCCGTTCTGCTGGCTTCCCCAGTATTTGCTGCGACCACACATGCAACTGACGATACCGTCGCTGCGGCGAACGCAAACGCCAACGAGGCGAAGCAAAAACTGCACGAAGAGCAGAACAAAGGTGAAGAGCTGAAGCTGAAACAGAAGCATGCAGCGGAAGGCAAGAGCGAGAGCCTGGGCAGCAAGGTCAGCGAAGATTCCCAGAAAGCCTGGCATAAAACCAAAGAAGGCACCGAGAAAGGGTGGGATGCCACCAAAGAAGGCGCGGAGAAAGGCTGGAACAAAACCAAAGAAGGTGCCAGCGAGCTGGAAAAGAAAGTCACTGAGTAATTAGTTATACTCACGAAAAGGTCGCGCTTGCGGCCTTTTTTATTTCTTCGAATATAATTAGCACCTCAGGCGTTTACGCAGTGCGCACTTATCGGAGAAACCACTATGTATCGCCTTTTGGCCTTTGTGACCGTTCTGCTGTTATGCCCTTCCCTGCATGCTGCCCCAAAAAGCTACCTTATCGACACCGAAAACACCGCCATTCGGCTCTCGTGGCACGCCTTCGGCGGCATCCTCTCCTGGGCGACGTTCAGCGGCGTGACGGGTGCCGTAACGCTCAATCCGGATAACGACGTTGACGACCACATCCACGTCACCATTCCCGTAGCAACCCTGGTGGCCTCAAACACGCTGCTCACCTGGCAATTAAAAAGCGACATGTTTTTTGATGCGGAGCACTACCCGACCATCGAGTTCATCAGCTCTCGCGTGGTCGACCAGGGCGCCGGACGGTTCAGGGTCTTCGGCACGCTGACCGTTCGAAACATTGCCCGGCCGGTGATCCTGGAGGCCGGGGTGAAAGACCCGCATGCGCAGGCCCTCACCCTGGATGCCACCACCGCGATTTCACGCGCGTCCTACGGGATGGATAAGTTTGCCCTGGTCGTTGACGATCGTATTGCCATCGCCATTGCGATACAGACTAACAAGGTGCCGTCATCCTGAGATCACGCGCTGCAGCCGCTCAGCGTTTCCCCGCAGGTGAGACGGCGGGTTGCGGCCAATCAGGACAAACTGATAGCCCGCCTCCTGCCACCACGCCAGGTTCATGCTGTGCCGCTGCTCCTGTTGGAGCGAGACCGTCGTCTTCTCATCAACAGGCGAAATGCAGAGGGCCATCGGGCCGTAGTCGGCGTTGATCCAGGCTATCTGCGCGATAGACGTCGTTTCATAGCGCAGCATGCGCACCATTTTAAGCTCTGCCCCCTGCAGGGTAAGCTGCGACAGGTTTAGCGTCATGCCGATGTCCTGCGCGGCCCGTTCCAGCCCGCGCTGCAGAACCGGCGTTGCGCTGTCCATATCCAGCAGCGTCTCAACGCTGTACAGGGACATATATTGCGCTTCGAGGTCGCGGATATGGGCGTTCTCATCCGCAGGCGCAGCTGAGGGACGCAGCAGATACCCCAGCCCGGAACCCACCAGCAAAAAGCTGGCCGAGGCGGCGATCAGCGCCCGTCGGCTGACGCCAGCCGCCGTCGAGACCTGCGGGTCGGGAAGTGCCGCGAGACGCGCCTGCATCCTCTCAAGAGGCGCATCATCCAGCAGGGAGGCAAACGCCCCGGCGTAATCCTGGCTGCTTTTCATCAGTTCGTCGGTTCGCCCGGCGAGGCGTTCGTCACATTTTAACTGTTCTTCAAATAACTGCGCGTCGGCGCGGCACATCTCACCATCTATCCAGGCCACGATGGCGTCGTCGTTATAGGGCGGTGCAAAACGGTGCGCGTTCAAGAGCGTTTCTCCTTTACCGGAGGCAGTGCGTCAGCGGATTTGGCAAGCCGAGCCCTCGCCGTCGCCAGCCGGCTCATCACGGTACCGATCGGCACCGCCAGGGTCTCCGCCGCCTCCTGGTAGGTAAGGCCTTCGATATAAACCAAAAATACCGCGTTGCGCTGGGCTTCGGGCAGCGCGTTCACGCGCTGCATCACCTTCAGGTAATGCAGGCGCGTCTCATCCTGTTCGCGGGTGTCGGGCGCCAGCAGCTCGTCGCTGGGGACAAATCCCTGCCCCTGTCGAACGTGTCGTGCCCGAAGCTCAGAGATCCAGATGGAGTGCAGGATCGCGAACAGCCATCTGTCGATGCGCGTGCCAGGCGTATACTGGCTGCTTCTTTCAAGCGCACGCACGCAGGTGGACTGAACCAGCTCTTCGGCGATATCCCTGTTTCGCGACAGCACCAGCCCATAGCGCCAGAGGCGCGGCAGGTGTGCGGCGAGCTGTTGACGAACCTCACGGGTTGCGATGGTTTTTCCCTCCACGAGAAGATCAGGATTCCGGGTGTCCATTGATGGCGGCCTGCAGGTCACGGTACTCCTCGCAGGACTGGCCACAGATTCCGGCAATGACCTTCAGCTGTTCTTTCGCGAGGTCGGGACGTCCTTTCACCATCCACGCTTCACCGAGATACTCCCGGGCTTTGGCGTAATCCGGGGCGATAGCCAGCGCACGCTGGTAATAACCAATCCCTTCGTCCGTTCGGCCCAGTTTGCGCGTGGCGAACCCGCGATAGTTCCACGCTTCAGCCGTGTTGCCATTTTTCAGCGAATCCAGCAGGTTCAGCGCCGCCTGGTACTCGCCTTTCTTCGCGAGATGGTACGCATAGTTGGTTTTGTCCTGGTCGCTGAGGCTGCTGCTCTTGTCCGGCACGCATTTCTGCGTGGCGCTGTCATACACCTGTCCGGAAGGACAATCAGGCGTTTTGCTCTCGGTACTATTATTGCCCATGGCCAGCGCCAGTGGAGATAGCAGAGAAAAAATCAGCACCGGGATCAAACGAAACGAGGTTTTGCGCATATAAAACTCCAGGGTGAGTGGGGAGTGACGTCAGTAAACGTCCGGGTGAGGATTTTTATTCATTCTTCGGTGAATTTTTTCTGTCCTAAAACCCTGCCTGCACTTCAGTTGTAAAGGTAATAAACCAGGTTATTTTTTGTTTTCTCGTTATTATTCCTTGCGCCCATTAGCAGAGTTTTAACCCAGTACAAGAATATATTTCATTACCTAAGTGACATAATATATCTTACATCAAAAACGTTACCCTAACTTAAACACACATTAAGCGCACTTAAATAATAACGTTTGACATGATATTTAAAATGCTCCCTACCAATTATCATACTGGGTCGTAAACGTTAAATAACAGCACCACAAAATAAAACAAAAAAGGCATTAAAAACAACGATATAAAAAACAACAATTATAAAAAAGAGCAATCCATTAATGCCCCACTCATTGTTTCCATCTTTATTTACCAAAGCTTAATTTGCACAACCCTCATTTTCTGTCTATATCATTTTTATATTCCAGAAACCAATTCCTCTATTAATTACAGGGTTTTATAAAATACAAAACACCCATTAAACGGTTTTTTCATAAGTCATTAGATTCGCTCTGATGTTGCCACTCTGACGCATGGCGGGCATCGTGCGCGCTGAAATCTACGGTGAGCGCTGTTTTATAACAGCAGCTGCGCCGGGGGCGCCCTTTACCTTCAGCAGAGATGGCTCGTCTTGCTCGCCGTTCATGACACTTCTGCTGGAGTAATAACAAAATGAGCCAAATCTCTGTTATTTCAAAACTTACTGGTGTAGAAACGACCCTGGAAGGTACACAGGTTACGCTGAACCATTCCTCTGTCGTTGAGCTTCACGTCGAGCGAGCGAGCGTCTCACACTTCGCGCGAAGCGGTAACGACCTGCTGGTGACACTGCACTCCGGCGAGGTGATCACCCTTAAAAACTTCTATGTGGCGGACGCGCAGGGCGTGAGCCAGCTGGTTCTGCAGGACAGCAACGGCGCGTTATGGTGGATTGAAGATCCGACCGGGGCCGCCACGTACGAATCTATCGCGTCCACGGACGTGCTGCTTGCGGCGTCAGGAAGTGACGCCGGTGGCGCCGCCATCTGGCCATGGGCCCTGGGTGGTATTGCCGCTGCAGGGGGCATCGCGGCCGCGGCAAGTAGCGGCGGCGGTGGCGGCGGTGGTGGCAGCAGTAACAATTCGGCCGATCCGGATACGACTGCACCAAATGCACCTTCCGGCCTTAAGTTCTCCTCAGACGGTAAAACCGTCACCGGTTCCGCCGAACCCGGCAGTACCATCACGCTGAAAGACGCGAACGGCAACGTCATTGGTACAGGAAAAACGGGCAGCGACGGCAACTTTAGCGTCTCCCTCGGGACACCGTTGACCAACGGCGAGCAGGTAACCGCCACCGCAACGGATAACGCCGGGAATATCAGCCAGGGTTCAAGCGTCATCGCACCGGATCTCACCGCACCCGATGCACCAACGATTGGCAGCGTAATCGACGATATCGCCCCTCAGACGGGGACGGTGACCAACGGCGGCAGCACCAACGATCGGCGGCCGCAGCTCACCGGCACCGCCGAAGCGGGCTCCACCGTGACGATTTATGACGGCGGAACAGCCATTGGCACCGCGGTCGTCGCCAGCAATGGCACATGGACATTCACCCCGTCCGTCGACCTGAATGAAAGCACCCACCAGATTACCGTACGGGCAACCGACGCCGCCGGCAACACCGGACCAGCCTCACCGGTATTCACCCTCACCGTCGATCTCACCCCTCCGACAGCGCCCACCGCGATTGTGCTGCTCGACGATACGGGCATTATCCGAGGAACAATCACGTCGGGCGTGCCTACCGATGCCTCGCAGCCGATTCTGGCGGGAACGGGCGAACCCGGTGGAACCATCACCATTTACGATAACGGCGTGGCGATTGGCACAACGACGGTGCTGCCTAACGGTACATGGAGCGTTACCCCAGGGGGCCCGCTCCCGGACGGAACGCACTCGATCACCGTCACTGAAACCGATGCCGCCGGAAACCAGAGTAAGGCCTCTGAGCCTATCATCTTTACCGTGGACACCACGCCGCCGTCAGCCCCAGGAAACCTCGTGGTGTCGAATGATGGCGGCACCATCAGCGGCATCGGAGAAGCAGGCAGCACGGTGACCATTCGTGAAGGCGATTTCACCCTTGGCACAGTGGTTGTTGATAGCCAAGGGAACTTCAGCCTGACGCTGAGCCCGCCGAGGATCAACGGCGAAATCCTGACCGCTGACGCCACCGACACGGCGGGCAACACCAGTCCAACCACCTCCGCGGCGGCACCGGACATTACCCCGCCGCAGACCCCGGTCATCCTGTCGGTGATTGATGACGTGCAGGCCACCACCGGCCCCGTGGCCCAGAATGGGCTGACCAACGACCGGGCACCGACCGTGAACGGCACGGGCGAGGCAGGTTCGACCATCACGATTTATAACGGCAGCGATGCCCTCGGTACGGTGGTTGTTCCCTCCTCCGGCCAGTGGAGCTTTACGCCGCCCACACCGCTGACCGACGGCACCTGGGTGCTGACCGCGAAGGCGACGGATCCCGCCGGTAACCCGAGCGGGATTTCAAACACGTGGACAATTAACGTTGACGGGACGGTACCTGGCGCCCCGGTGATTTTACAGGTTGCAAACGATATCCCTGGGCAGACCGGCGCGATCGACGTGAACGGGACCACCAACGACGCCACCCCGACGCTCAGCGGTACCGCTGAAGCAAACGCGACGATCAGCCTGCGCGTGGACGGTGTTGAAATTGGTACAACCGTTGCCAATGGCCTCGGCGTATGGAGCTTTACCCCTTCCTCCCCAATCGGTGAAGGCCCCCATGCTCTGACCGCCGTCGCGACCGATGCGGCAGGTAACCCCGGCCCCGTCTCCAACACCTGGACTCTGACGGTTGACAGCGTCGCGCCTGCGGCGCCGGTCATTACCCAGGTGCTGGATGATGTGCCGGAGCGCCTCGGCGCCCTCAATTCTGGCGACAGCACCAACGACACCACGCCAACGCTCAACGGCACGGCTGAACCGGGCTCAACCGTCACTATTCGCCTGGATGGTGCCGATCTTATTACGATCCCGATCGACGGCAGCGGCACCTGGACCTATACCCTTCCCACGCCGCTTGACGAAGGTCCTCATACCTTTAGCGTCGTCGCCACCGACGCGGCGGGTAACACCAGCCAGCCGTCAGACGACTTCACCCTGAACGTCGATATCACTGCGCCAGCGGCGGCCACCATCACCACCGTGACCGACGACGTCGGCGGTGTACTGGGTTCGCTCAACAGCGGCGATACCACGGATGACACTCGCCCCCTGCTGCAGGGCACCGCCCCGGCAGACACGGTGATCACCGTCTATGACGGCACGACTCTGCTCGGCACCGCCACCCTCAACGGCAGCGGCGGCTGGAGCTTCACGCCCGTTACCCCGCTCACCGACGGTCCGCATTCCCTGACGGTGCACGCCACGGATGCCGCGGGCAATACCACCCTCTCAACGCCATTTGAACTGACGGTGGATACCGTTGCGCCTGCCACGCCGGATATCCCGGCCATTACCGTCAATCCTGACGGCACAACAACGCCGCTGAATCCGGGCGAAACCACCCGCGACACCACGCCGACCCTGAGCGGTACCGGCAATCCGGGTGATACCGTGACGATCTACGACAGCGGCGTCAAAATCGGCGACGCTGTCGTGGACAATACCGGCAACTGGACCTGGACGCCGCCATCCCCCCTGGCTGGCGGCACCTATGACATCACCCTGACCGTCACCAACGTGGACGGCACGGGCAACGAAAGCGCCCCGTCGCAGCCGGTCACCATCACCATTGATACCGAGGCGCCGGCTACGCCTGCAGCACCGGTCATTACTGACAGCGTCACCCAGATCACCGGTCCCGTCCCCAATGGCGGCACCACCAACGATCCGCGCCCGGTGCTGAGCGGCACCGGTACGCCAAACGACGTAATCAACATCACTGACACGGTTAACGGCGGCACGCCAACTATCGTTGGTACCGTCACGGTAGACAGCAACGGCAACTGGAGCTGGCGCCCTGACAGTAATATTGCGGAGGGCAGCCACGTCTATACCGCCACCGCCACCGATGAAGCGGGCAACGTCTCTGACGCTTCCCCGGCGATCGCGATCACCGTGGATACCGTGGCACCGGCTACGCCAGCGATCAGCGCCGTGGGCGGTGAACCGAACGGAGGCTACATCACGGATACCACGCCGACAGTGGGCGGAACCGGGGTTAACGGTGAGACGGTGATCGTCTACAACAACGGTGTCGAATTGGGCCGTGTCGTGGTGGTGAACGGAGAATGGAGCCTGACGCTTCCAGCACAAACGGACGGCCCGCTGAACATTACCGTAGCGGGCGTGGACGCAGCGGGCAACCTTAGCTCGCCGAGTTCGGTCTTTACCGTCACGCTCGATACCGTTGCGCCCGGGATACCGCAAATTAATGCCGTCTCAGACAGCCAGCTCACCAACAACGTGCTCTACACCCGCGACGGCACGCCGACCCTAACCGGGACCGGCGAGCCCGGCACCACCGTTATCGTCTCCGTCGACGGTACTGCGTCAGGTGTGCCGATCACGATCCAGCCGGACGGCAGCTGGAGCTGGACCGCAGGCACAACGCTCCTGGATGGTTCGCATACCTTTACTGTCTCGTCAGTCGATCAGGCAGGCAATCCGTCAAACGGTTCAGCGTCACTGAGCGTGACGGTGGATACCCAGGACCCAACCGCACCGGGCAATCTTAGCCTTGCTCCAGAAGGTACACCGCTGACCGGTACCGCCGAAGCAGGCGCACTCATCACCATTAAGGATAGTGGCGGTAACGTCATTGGTACCGGGGTCGCGACCGGCGGCAGTTTCTCCATTGCGGTCAGCCCGGCCCCGCAGGATGGCGCGACCCTGACCGTGACCGCGACCGATGCTTCCGGACGTACCAGCGTTGATGCAACTTATAACGTCACCGGTACGCTTCCGAATCTTCCTGACGTGCCCGTGATCGTGGCCATCAACGATGACGTCGACCCAATCATTGGCGACGTGAAAGGCAAAACGACCAACGACACCACCCCAACCCTCACCGGTACGGCTCAGGCGGGGAGCCAGATCGCTATCTACCTGGACGGTAGCGCGACGCCATTGACGACGGTCACCGCTGACGGCAGCGGCAACTGGAGCTATACCCCAGCCGCGCTTGGCGAGGGGCTGCACACCTTTGAGGTGACCGCGACCCTTAACGGCCAGACCAGCGGCCGCTCTCCGGCGGCCAGCGTCACCGTTGACCTTACCGCGCCGGGCACGCCGACCATCGGCGCCGTGATTGACGACGTTGGTCCGGGCACCGGCCCGCTGACCAGCGGCCAGACCACCAACGACAACCAGCCGACGCTCACCGGCACCGGCGCGGTGGGCGATACCATCTCGATCTACAACAACGGCGTGCTGCTGGACAGTGTGGTAATCGGCAATACCGGCACCTGGAGCTACACCACGCCTGTCCTGGCAGAGGGCAATCACGTCCTGACCATCCGCGAGACCGATCCGGCAGGGAACCAGAGCGGTCCTTCGGCGGGCTTCACCGTCGTGGTGGATTCCGTTTCCGCCACGCCGGTCATCACCAACGTCACGGATAATGTGGGCAATGCCGCCACCACGGTGGTCAGCGGCGAGCTCACCAACGACGCCACGCCAACCCTTACAGGGACAGCGGACGCAAACAGCGTGGTGACTATTTTCGACGGCGGCACCCAGATTGCCGTGGTCACGGCTGACAACACGGGTACCTGGACGTTTACTCCTGATACCGCCCTCGGCGAAGGCTCGCACAGCTTCACCGTCCGGGCGACCGACCCGCAGGGCAACCTCAGCGCGGTCTCCGCCCCCTGGAGCGTGGTGGTTGACCTGACTGCTCCGACGGTTCCGACGCTGGATAATGTGAACGACGATGTCCCTGGCGGCGTCCAGGGTAACCTCACCAGCGGCCAGGTGACCAACGACAGCACCCCAACCATCAGCGGCACCGGGCTGGCGGGCAGCACTATTCACATCATGAATAACGGCACGCAGATTGGTACAACGACCGTTGACGGAAGCGGGAACTGGTCCTTTACGCCGACCGCGCCGCTGGGCGACGGCAGCTACGCCCTGCGCGCGTATGCAACGGATGCGGCAGGCAATGCCTCGGCGAACTCATCGGTCTTCGCCTTTACCGTGGATACCGCAGTCCCTGGTGTACCGGTAGTCACCAGCGTGGTTGACGATATCGGTCCGGTCACCGGGACGCTCACGTCGGGTAACAGCACCAACGACGCGCGTCCGACCTTCAGCGGCACGGGCGAAGTGGGTTCTACCGTGCACGTGCTCGTTGATGGCAACGAAATTGGCACGGCGGTGGTCAATGCCCAGGGCAACTGGAGCTTCACCCCGGGCAGCGATCTGGCCGAAGGTCCACACGCCATCACCTTTAACGCGACCGATGCGGCAGGCAACACCGGCGCCACAACGGCACCGTTTAACCTGACGGTCGATACGGGCGTGCCGTTAGCGCCGGTCATCTCGACCGCGGGTGACAACGTGGGCAGTATTCAAACCCCGCTCTCTTCCGGGCAGAGCACCGACGACACCACGCCGACGCTGAACGGCACCGCGACCGCCAACGCCACGGTTACCGTGTATGAAAACGGACAGCCGGTCGGCACCGTGCAGGCGGACGGCACCGGCGCATGGAGCTTTACGCCATCAGCGCCGCTGGGCAACGGCAGCCATACCTGGACCGCCACGGTCACCGATGCAGCGGGCAACGTCAGCCCGACCTCGCCGGGCTTTACCCTGATTGTTGATACCGCGGCACCGAACGCGCCGGTTATCAGCCAGGCAATCGACGACGTGGGCAGCATCACCGGCCCGCTCACGTCCGGGCAGACAACCGACGACACCGTACCTCGGCTTGTTGGAACCAGCGAACCGTTTGCCACCGTGAAGATCTATGAAGGCACCACCCTGGTTGGCACGGGCACCGCGGACGGCAGCGGCAGCTGGAGCATCGTGCTCACCACAACGCTGGCGAGTGGTCCGCACAGCTTTACCGCGCAAGCCACGGATGCGGCAGGCAATACCAGCGTGTCGTCCACCAGCTTCAGCCTCACCGTCGACACCACGCCGCCTGCGCTGCCGGTGCTGACCAGCATTCTGGATGACGTGGGCAATGCGGCGACGCCGGTTGCCAACGGTGGGTTCACCAACGACGCGCAGCCGACGCTCAGCGGTACGGCAGAAGCGGGGTCGACGGTGAAAATCTTTGATAACGGGGTCCAGATCGGCAGCGTAACGGCGACCGGCGGGGCGTGGAGCTTTACGCCATCTCCGGCGCTGAGCAACGGCGCGCACACGTTGACCTTCACCGCCACCGATGCGGTGGGCAACGCCAGCGCCCCCACCGCCGGATATGTCATTAACGTCGATACCCTCCCGCCAGCCGCGCCGGTCATCAGTTCGGTCATTGATGATGTCGGCAGCGTCACCGGGCCCGTGACCGGTACGAACCCGACTAACGACACCCGTCCAACGCTGAACGGGACTGCCGAAGCGAATGCCACGGTCCGGATCTACGACGGCATCACGCTGGTGGGCACGGTCACCGCCGATGGCAGCGGCAACTGGACCCTGCCACAAACCACCACCACGCTGACGCAGGGCACGCATAACTTTACCGCTACGGCCACCGATGCGGCGGGCAACACCAGCGTGGCGTCAGCCGTGACGACGATTATCGTCGATACGACCGCGCCAACGGCGCCGACCGGAACCTTCAACGCCGACGGTAGCGTCCTGACCGGGAGCGCGGAGGCGGGCAGCACCGTCACTATCCGCCTTGCGGACGGTTCAACGGTGACCGCCATTGCGGGCAGCAACGGCACCTACAGCTACACCTTCATTAACAAACAGATCGAAGGCCAGACGCTGCAGATCACCGCGACCGACGTCGCAGGCAACACCTCCCTGCCGGGCTCTGCCCTTGCGCCGGTGGTGCCGCTCTCCGCCAGCAATAACGTTGAGGAGTTGAACCTCAGCACCACGGCGACCGTCACCAACAGCCAGTACAGCGACTACGGCTTCCTGCTGGTCGGCGCCGTGGGCAACGTCCTGACGCTGATCGGTAATGACACCGCGCAGGTGAACTTCACGGTGGGCAACGGCGGCAGCGCGGACATCGTGGTAAACGCCAACGCTACGGGGGCGGTGCTCTCTCTGCTCAATACCCTTGAGCTGGTGGTGCAGCACTACGTCAACGGTGTCTGGACAACCGTGGTGGATACCGGCCAGCCGCAGTTTGCCGATCTCCTGACCCTCGGCGCCACCGGCGTCTCGCTGAACCTGACCGGGCTGGCCGACGGCAACTACCGCGTGCTGAGCTACAACACCAACCTGCTGGCGACCGGTTCCTACACCAGCCTCGACGTGGCGGTGAAAGAGACCGGTCCGGGTACGGTCACGGGCGATACCAGCCTCAACGGCAACGTGATCCTCGATACGGACCCGACCGCCGGCAGCGACAACGCGCCGGCCGGCACCACTATCTCCACGGTCACTAACGCGCAGGGCGTGACCACCAGCGTGAACGCCGACGGCACGGTGATCCAGGGCAAATACGGTACGCTGACCATCAACCGCGACGGCAGCTACACCTACAACCTGACTGACACCAGCGCCGCGGTCGTTGGCCGGACGGAGAGCTTCACCTACACCATCACCCATAACGGCGTCAGCGCGTCGGCAAACCTGGTGCTGTCTCTGGGTGCCGGTACGGTCATCAATGGCATTGTGGCAGTGGACGACACGGCCTCGCTGACCTTTGACACCACCGTAAGTGAGGTGAATAACGGCGCCTCGTCTCAGAACGGTTTTACCCTGGTGGGCATTAATCTCGGCAGCACGCTGGGGCTTAACCTGCTGGACGACCTGACCAACCCGATTATTTACAACGTGGAGGAAGGGACGACCCGCACCATGACCATCCAGGCCTCCGTGGGCGGCGTGGCGCTGGCATCGGTGTTCGATCTGTACGTCTATAAGTTCAACAATGCGACCCAGACCTTCGAGCAGGTTCGCGTCGAGTCGGGCTGGCTGCGCGCGCCGCTGCTGGGGGGCACGTCACCGCAGCTGACGCTGAACCTGCCTGCCGGGGAGTACCTGTTCCTGCTGAATACCGCGTCCGGGATCACCGCCCTGACGGCCTACACGCTGAGCGTCCTGCAGGACCATGTCTACAGCGTGGCGAGTATCAGCGAAACGACCACCGGCGACGTGCTGGCGAATGACCCGGTTCCAGCGGGCACGCTGGTTACCGAAGTGAACGGCGTGACGGTCAACAGCAGCGGCACCACCACCATTCAGGGGGAATACGGCACGCTGACCATCAATGCGTCCGGTCAGTACACCTATACCCTGAGGAGCGGTGTAGGCGCGGACCATATCAGCACGCCGGATACGTTCGTCTACACCGTTACCGCGCCTGACGGCTCGAAGGATACGGCATCGCTCAACATCACCCCAACCGCGCAGGCAATGAATGCGGTCAACGATGTCAGCGCCACGATGGACCTTACCTCGGTGCACCACACGTCGGTCTACTCGGATACCACCGTGGGCGTCGCCAGCTGGACAACGGCCCTGCTCTCGTCAACCCAGGGCAGCGGCAGCGGAACCTTTGTGGTCGACCCGAACACCGCGCTGCACAACGCGTCGCTGCATTTTAACGTGGCCTCGCTGCTGGCGCTGGGCGGGCTGACGGTGAACTGGACGATTAGCGATGCCAACGGCGCGATCCGCAGCGGCTCCTTCAGCGGCGCCTCGCTGCTGGGCGGCAGTATCGACGTCCCGCTGACCGGGCTGGATCTCAACGCCGGGACCTATACGCTGAGCTTTACCGGTAGCGTACCGGGGCTCAGCGTCGGGACCATCACCATCACGCCAAGCGTAAACGGCACCACCTACTCGCTGAGTAATTTCGACGTCACCGGCAGCCACACCGTCAACGGCAATATCTTTGACGGCACCGACTCTGGCGGCGTGCTGGATCAGCTCCACTCGGTGGATACCCGTCTGAGCGTGACCGGCTACAACGGCGTGACCACCACGCTGGATCCGTATACCGGCAGCGCAACGGTGAACATTGTCGGCCACTACGGCACGCTGGCGATCGGCGCTGACGGCCATTACACCTACACCCTGAACAGCGGGGTATCGCTCTCAACCATGACCTCGAAGGAGACCTTCAACTACACCCTGACCGACTCTGCCGGAAGAACGGATACCGCTACGCTGACCATCAATATGGCGCCGCAGTTCATCAGCTCTGAGCATAACGACGCCATCACCGGTACGGCCTACGGCGATACGCTGATTTACCAGGTGCTGAACAGTACGGTGGGGAATGCCACGGCGGGTAACGTCAGCAGCGCCGGAGGCGATCACTGGACCGGGTTCTCGCTGGCGCAGGGGGACAAGATCGACATCGGCGATCTGCTGGTGGGCTGGGACGGTAATACCGCCTCGTTGGGGAATTATATCCATGTCACACAAAGCGGTAGCAACACTGTGATCTCCATCGACCGTGATGGTGCAGGGTCCACCTACACTAATACTGCACTCGTTACGCTTGATAACGTGCAGACCACGTACGACGAGCTCGTTAACCAGCAACACATCATTACCTGATAGCACCTGCAAGAGATGACCCGGGCGCACAGCGCCCGGGCATTAATAATAAAGCTGTACTTTATTTATTAGGGACATGACATGGGAATGAAGATGCCTTACTGGTGGCTCTCGTGCTGCCTGATATCTGTGCCCGCTTTCTGCGCAAATCCGGCGGCAACCATCAATACCGGACAGCTTCGCGAAACGCAGGAACTCCCCTCGCTCAACGGTCGCGTGGCCCCGGTGGCTGGCAACGCCGCGCCCGGCTCATTACAGCTTGGCGAGGCCGTCAACCGTGCCGTCACGTGGCACCCGGCCATCAGCGAAGCCGTGGGCAAACTCTACCAGCAGAGCGAAGAGGTGGACGTCGCGAAGTCAAAATACTATCCGCAGATTAATGCCGGCGTGGACAACGGGTATTCCCACGACGGCGACCAGAACGGCTTTACGCCGTCGCTGGTGCTTTCTCTCTCTCAAATGCTCTATGACTTCGGCAAAGTGGCCAGCCAGGTGCGCGCCGAAAGCGCCGGCGTGGCGCAGCAGCAGGCCAACGTGCTGGTGAGTATCGACACCATCGCCCACGATACCGCCGTCGCCATGGTACAGGTGCAGACCTGGCAGCAGATGGTCGACACCGCCAAAGAGCAGCTTGAGGCTCTTTCCTCCATCGGCACGCTGACCCGCCAGCGTAACGACGAGGGGGCTACGTCGCTCTCTGACGTGGTGCAGACCGATGCCCGTATCGAAGGCGCGCGCGCCCAGCTGATGCAGTACCAGGCCAGCCTGGAGAGCGCCCGCGCGACGCTGATGAGCTTTCTCGGCTGGAACAGCCTGAACGCGATCAGCAACGACTTTCCGCAAAAGCTGGCCCGCAGCTGCGATGTCGCCGAGCCGGACGACCGCCTGGTTCCCGCGGTACTCGCCGCCTGGGCGCAGGCTAACGTCGCCCAGGCTAACCTCGACTACGCCGACGCGCAGATGACGCCCACCGTCTCGCTGGAGCCGGAGGTCCGCCACTACATGAACGATCGCTACGCGGGCAGCGACACGCGGGATCGCACCCAGTATTCCGCCTGGGTGAAAGTGCAGATGCCGCTCTATCAGGGCGGCGGCCTCACCGCCCGGCGTAACGCCGCCGGACATGCGGTGGAGGCGGCACAGTCCACCATTCAGCGCACGCGCCTTGACGTTCGCCAGAAACTGCTGGAAGCCCGCAGCCAGGTGATGAGCCTGCAAAGCACGCTGCAAATTCAGGGTCGCCAGGAGGCGCTCAGCGCCCGCACCCGCGAACTGTACCAGCAGCAGTATCTGGACCTCGGCTCGCGCCCCCTGCTCGACGTGCTCAACGCCGAACAGGAGGTTTATCAGGCGCGCTTCACCCAGCAGCAGACCGTTGGTCAGCTGCACCAGCTACAGCTCAACTGCCTGTATAACACCGGGCAATTGCGTCATGCGTTCGACCTTGATAACCGCACCATCCAGACCGTGGAGATCCAGCCATGAAGCAGCGTGATATCCCGCAAGGTGAAAACATGACGGATGCGGCCTTGGCCCAGTGGGCGCAGGCCTTTGGCTTTATCGCCACCCGCTACCGCGTCGCTTGCTCGCCCGGCGCGCTGATCGCAGGCGCACCGTGGCTGAAAGGCAAACCGATGGTGCCCGCCCTCACCCAGCTGGCGCGTGAGGCGGGGCTGTCGTTTCAGCTGCTCACCGCTGACCAGCAGTCAATCAACAGCTGGCGTCTGCCGGTGGTGGTGGCGCTGAATGACGGCCGGGTCGGGGCGATCGAGCACTTCGACGGCGACGACACGCTGGAAGTCAGCTTCTTCGACGACCAGGCCTACACCAACCGGCTGTCGATGACGGCCATGCTGCCCGCCATCCGCCACGTCATTGCCCTGCGTCCTCTCGCCGCGCTGAAGGACAGCCGCGTGGATGCCTATATTTCAAAGTACCGCCCGGACTGGCTCTACCGGCTGGTGATGCGCGATCTCCGCCCCTACAGCTGGGTGATGCTCGCCGCGCTGTTTATCAACGTGCTGTCGCTTTCCGGGATCGTCTTTTCCATGCAGGTCTATGACCGGGTGATCCCCGCCCAGTCCTACCCGACGCTGTACGTCCTGACCATCGGGGTGCTGATCGCCACCCTGTTTGGCTTCGTGCTGCGCGTGGCGCGCGGCCACATTATGGATCTGCTCGGCAAGCGCTCGGATATGCGCGTCTCGGATCGCGTCTTCGGCCACGCGCTGCGGCTGCGCAACAGCGCGATTCCCCGCTCAACCGGGAGCTTTATCTCACAGCTGCGCGAGCTGGAGCAGATCCGCGAGATGGTCACCTCGTCCACCATCTCGACGATTGTCGACCTGCCCTTCTTTCTCCTGTTCGTGGTGGTGCTGGCGATCATCGCCCCGCAGCTGGCGTGGATCGCCCCGGTCGCGGCGGTGATCATGGTCCTGCCCGGCCTGCTGCTGCAGAAGAAGCTGGCGGAGCTGGCAAAGCAGTCGGCCCATGAATCGACCCTGCGCAACGCGGTGCTGGTGGAGAGCGTGCAGGGGCTGGAAGACATCAAGCTGATGCAGGCGGAAAACCGCTTTTTGCAGCAGTGGAACAGCTATATCCAGATCACCGCCGAATCCGGCCTGCGCACCCGCGAGTTGACGCAGAACCTGATCAGCTGGGGGATGACCATTCAGAGCCTGGTTTACGCCGCCGTGATTGTGGTCGGCGCGCCGATGGTGATCGACGGCACCCTGACCACCGGCTCGGTGGTCGCCGCCTCGATGCTGGCCTCCCGCATGATCGCCCCGATGGCGACGCTGTGCGGCGTGCTGGCCCGCTGGCAGCAGGTCAAAGCGGCAAAAGAGGGGCTAGACAGCATCATGCAGCTCCCCACCGAAAACCAGCGCGAGGAGACGCCGATCCGCCAGGACGTGCTGCGCGGCCACTACCTCTTTGAGCAGGCGCAGTTCCGCTATCAGCCGGACGATCCGCGCATGGCGCTGCGCATTAACCGCCTCGAGATCGGGCCGGGTGAGAAAGTGGCGATCCTCGGGCGCAACGGCGCGGGCAAATCGACCCTGCTGCAGGCGATGGCGGGCGGGATGGATCTGGCGGCGGGCGAGCTGCGGCTCGACGGCTTCAGCCTGCCGCATCTCGACGTGGCGGACGTGCGGCGCAACGTCGGCTTTATGACCCAGAACGCGCGGCTGTTTTACGGCACCCTGCGCGAGAACATCACCCTCGGCATGCCGCGCGCCACCGACGAAGGGATTTTCGAGGCGCTGGAGCTGACCGGCGCGGCGGGCTTCGTGCAGAAGCTGCCCAAGGGGCTGGACTACCCGATCATGGAAAACGGCGTGGGGCTCTCCGGCGGGCAGCGCCAGTCGATTCTGCTGGCGCGAATGCTGCTGCGCGATCCGAATATTGTGCTGATGGATGAACCCACCGCCTCGCTGGACGAGCACACCGAGCGGGAATTCATCCAGCGGCTGGGCGACTGGCTCGGGCACCGCACCCTGATCGTCGCCACCCATCGCGTACCGGTGCTGGAGCTGGTGGAGCGCGTGGTCGTGTTGAAAGAGGGCATGCTGGTGATGGATGCGCCAAAAGCCCAGGCGCTGAGCAACAGCCGCATGCAGCAGCAACAGCAGCAGGCAGCAACCGGACGGGAGTGGAAAAATGAAAATCAGTCAGCGTGACGTGGCGGCAATGGACGATCTGGATAACGCCCTCGACTCCGAAAGCGGCTACACCGGCGCGCGTCGGATCGTGATCTTCTCGCTGCTGATGTTTGTGGTGCTGGGCGTCTGGGCGTGGTTTGGCGTGCTGGATGAGGTGTCAACCGGATCGGGGAAAGTGATCCCCAGCTCGCGCGAGCAGGTCTTACAGTCTCTCGACGGCGGGATCCTCACCGAGCTGAACGTCCACGAGGGCGATCAGGTGCAGGCCGGACAGGTGCTGGCGCGGCTTGATCCGACCCGTTCCGAGTCAAACGTCGGCGAAAGCGCGGCGCGCTACCGCGCCTCGCTGGCCTCCAGCGCCCGCCTCTACGCCGAGGTAAACGATCTGCCGCTGAAGTTCCCGCCTTCACTGGCGAAATGGCCGGATCTGATTGCCGACGAAACGCGGCTGTACAACTCGCGCCGCGCGCAGCTGGAGGATACCCAGCGGGAGCTTCGCGCCGCGTTAGATCTGGCGAATAAAGAGCTGGCCATTACCCAGCGGCTGGTAAAGACCGGGGCCGCCAGCCACGTGGAGGTGCTGCGCCTGCAGCGGCAGAAAAGCGATCTGGAACTGAAGCTCACCGACGTGCGTTCGCAGTATTACGTCCAGGCCCGCGAGGCGCTCTCCAAGGCCAATGCGGAGGTGGATATGGTGTCGGCGATCCTCAAGGGCCGCCAGGATTCCGTCACCCGCCTGACGGTTAAATCGCCGGTGCGCGGGATCGTCAAAAACATCAAGGTCACCACCATCGGCGGGGTGATCCCGCCCAACGGCGAGCTGATGGAGATTGTGCCAGTGGACGATCACCTGCTGATCGAAACCCGACTCTCGCCGCGTGATATCGCTTTTATCCATCCGAACCAGGAAGCGCTGGTCAAAATCACCGCCTACGACTACGCCATTTACGGCGGGCTGCACGGCGTGGTCGAGACCATTTCCCCGGACACCATTCAGGATGAGGCCAAGCCGGAGGTGTTTTACTACCGTGTGTTTATCCGCACCAGCCAGGATTACCTGGTCAATAAGGCGGGCAGGCATTTCTCGATTGTGCCGGGGATGATTGCGACAGTGGATATTAAAACCGGCGAGAAAACGGTGCTGGATTATCTGATTAAGCCGTTCAACCGAGCGAAAGAGGCGCTGAGGGAGCGGTAGTCAATCGCCGGGTGGCGGCTGCGCCTTACCCGGCCTACATGGTTTTCTCCCTCTCCCTGCGGGAGAGGGTTGGGGTGAGGGCATCAGACCGGAACCCGGGCGACATAGACTCCAACATAGCGCGCAAATTTCCCGATAAAGACGCCGGCAAACACGCCGCCGGAGACGATCGCCAGCGCGCTCATGGCGGGCTGCTGCATCGTCTGGGGAGAGACCGCGCTCATCACGCCCAGCACATACTTCACCCCGAACGCCAGCATCATAAACGGCAGCGCGGTGTAGTCGGCCTGGCGGTAAAGGCTGCGTGGCGCCTCTGCGCGGGTAATCACAGCCTGCTTAATCAGGACATACCCCAGCGCGGCACCGGCAAGGATCCCCGCCGTCCACAATGCAACAGTCCCGGGAGTCAGCGTGCGATAGACTATCAGATCGTAAATATCCCAGATAAGAAAGATGCCCGGAATAATGGCAAGCCGCTCCAGCGTCACGGTGGCGGGCCGTCGGGCTTTAATGCCGCGGGAGATAAGGAAGATAAACAGCACCCACACCCAGACGGGCGTGTGCGTCACAACACCGATCAGAAATTCAAACATGGAGATCTCCATGGACGATTGCGGCCCGTGCCGCCCTGAACGCGTATTGCGCATAACGGCAAAACCACCGTTATGCGCAGGTCTTTTACAGCGATTTTTTCAGGCGTCGAACCGCTTCTATCAGTTGCTCATCCGTTGGGGTGACGAATGACATGCGCAGCGTTGTCTGGTCCGGCTCGTTGCAGTAGAAAAATTCGCCCGGCACAAAGACCACGCCGTTGCTTAAGGTTTTTTCCAGCCAGCGGGTAGTGTTCATGCCGTTGTTCATTTTCGCCCACAGGAACATGCCGCCCTTCGGCTTGTGGAACGACATCACGTCGCCCAGCTCGGCTTCCAGCTCCGTGGCGAACGTCCGGTATTTCTGGCGATAGGCCTCGCGGATCGTTTTAATCTGATCGGCCAGACGGCCGGTCTTCAGGTACTCATATGTCATCAGCTGCGACAGCGTGCTGGTGTGCAGATCGGTGGTTTGCTTAAGGTTCACCACCGCGCGCTTCAGCCACTCCGGTACCACCACCCAGCCCACGCGGGTACCCGGCGCGAGGATTTTAGAGAAGGTGGAGGTATACACCACATTCTCTTCGTTGCCGATATCTTTAGCATGGGCAATTAACGGGCGGAAGAGGTCATCGGTATAGTTAATTTCGCTGTACGGATCGTCTTCGATAATCACGAAGTCATAGCGCTTCGAGAGTGCCACCAGCTGTTTACGGCGCGCCTCAGACAGCGTAACGCCACCTGGGTTACCAAAGGTTGGAACGATATAGACCGCTTTGATGGTTTTCTTTGCCACCAACGCCTCAAGTTCATCAACCTTCATGCCGTCACCGTCGGTGCCGACGGATTCAAAGTTGGCCTGCGCCAGGCCAAAGACCTGCAGCGCAGCAAGATAGGTTGGACGCTCAACGACAACCGTATCGCCCGGATTCATTAACGCGCGCGCCAGCACGTCCAGAGATTGTTGAGAGCCGGAGGTAATGACGACATCATCGGCCTTACAGGTGATGCCGCGCCCCTCGCAGATGCGTTTAATTTCTTCGCGCAGCCCCGGCACGCCTTCCGTCAGGCCATACTGGAATGCTTCCCCAAAATGCTGCGATAAGACGGCATCAGAGGCAATTTTCAGCCCTTCGCGATCGAACAGGTCCGGGTTTGGGATACCCCCACCCAGCGAAATCACGCCCGCCATTTTGCTATGTTTTAATAATTCACGGATGGCAGAGGATTGCAGGCCCTGCGCGCTGCGGGCGAGTTTGTTTGCAGACATTCTTTGATTACCTTCTTTTTTTATATTGTGCCCAATCTTAGCAGAATATGGGCAATAAATTCCGTCAGCTTAGGCAGCGGCCGCAAATCCTGACGCCACAGTAAATGCACCGGTCTCGGCGCGGGCGTGAACGGCTCCAGCACCCGAACCAGCTTGCCGCTTGCCAGCTCTTCCGCTACCAGCACCTCCGGCTGCAGCAACAGCCCCGCCCCCGCGCGCGCCGCCATGCATAAGCCATAGCCGTCATTGCATCGTAAAACGGCATCGCGCTTCCAGCGCACCTCCCCTTCCACGCCCGGCAGCCGCCACTCGTTGCGCGCGGTCCACACCGTGTGCGAAAGACAGAGGTGATCCACCAGATCGTCTGGCGTTTGCGGCGTGCCGTGTTGCGCTAAATAGTCCGGCGCGGCACAGATCACCATGTTGTAGGGGCACAGGTATTTCGCCACCAGATCGTCATTACGAATGTCGCCAATGCGAATGGCCAGATCGACGCCCTCTTCCACCAGATCGACCATCCGGTTAGTCAGATCCAGCTCGATGCGTACCTCCGGGTAGCGCTGCAAAAAGGTTGCCGTCAGCGGGGCGATCGCGCAGCCGCCAAACGACGTAGGCGCCGTGACGCGCAGGGTGCCTGACGGCGTGGCGCGCAGCCGTTCAACCGCGCTTTCGGCAATCGACACCTGCTCCAGAACCCGTCGGGCCTCTTCAAAATAGACGCGTCCGGCATCCGTCAGGCTCTGACGGCGCGTATTACGCTCCAGCAGGCGGGTGCCCAGCTGTGCTTCCAGCAGCGCAACGTATTTGCCCACCATCACCGCCGACATCTCCAGCCGCGCCGCCGCGCCGGTGAAGCTGCCGCTTTCCACCACGGCAATAAACGTCTCCATGCTGCGAAGCTTATCCATATTCCAAACCTCTGGTTAGCAATCTTCTAACTTTAGCCCAGTTTATCCGCATTTTAATTTATTAAAGAATGAAGGCTCACAACATAAGGAGTCGGCTATGAAAATCGTCATTATTGGTGCCAGCGGTACGGTCGGTCGTGCGGTAACGGATGAGCTGAGTCGTCGCCACGAGGTCATCCGCGTGGGCCGCACGCAGGGCGACGAGCAGGTGGATATCACCTCGCAGGCGAGCGTTCAGGCGCTGTTTGAGAAAATCGGCCCGGTGGATGCCATTGTGTCCGCCAGCGGCGGCCTCTACTTCGGCCCGCTCGCGACCATGAAGGACAGTGACTTCAACCAGGGCCTGCAGGATAAGCTGCTCGGGCAGGTGCGTCTGGCGCTGACCGGCCAGCACTACCTGAACGAAGGCGGCTCGATTACGTTGATAAGCGGGATCGTGGCGCACGAGCCGATTGCGCAGGGGGTAAATGCCACCACGGTAAATGCGGCGCTGGAAGGGTTTGTGCGCGCCGCAGCCTGCGAACTGCCGCGCGGGATCCGCATCAACCTGATTAGCCCAACGGTGCTCACCGAATCGGTCGACACGTACGATGGCTTCTTCCCGGGCTTCGAAAGCGTGCCTGCCGCCACGGTGGCGCAAGCCTATCGTCGCAGCGTGGAAGGCGTGCAGACCGGGCGGGTGTACAAGGTCGGCTACTGAACCTTGCGGGCGGCGATCAGCACCAGCATCGGGCGCTCCGCCTCTTCGGCCAGCGCGGGCCAGGCGTCAATCTGCGCCTGCGTTGGCCCCCATTCGTTGACGTTGCTTATCGTTAATCCGGCTTTAATCAGCGCGTTAAGCGTGGTGCCCAGCGTACGATGGTATTTGATCACCCCGTCCGCCAGCCAGTTGCTGACGCGCTGGCCTTCGTCCTGATAATGATTCACGCCCCAGAACCGCTCGCCGTTATCGTCGGTCAGCCAGCCCTGACGCGAGGCGCAGGTGTAAATCGGGTGCTCCATGGAAAAGACCAGGCTGCCGCCGGGCTTGAGCGCGCGCTGAACCCTGGCAAATAACGTGTCCAGTTCCGGAAGGTAGTGCAGCGCCAGCGAGCTGTAGACGAGGTCGAGGCTGCTTTCGTCGAGCTTGAGAGCGTCCAGATCGCTCCGCTGATAGTGAATCTTTGGGTCCACCGTAAGCTCCGCTGCGCGGGCGAGCATCTTTTCGGAGATATCAACGCCCGTGACCTCAGAGGCGCCCAGTTCGCGCGCGGCGCGGCAGAACCAGCCGTAGCCGCAGCCGAGATCGACAACCGATTTGCCGGTTAAAACGGGCAGCATGGCCTTAAGCGCGGGCCACTCCGGCGCACCGTCCAGCCCCTGCACCGAGCGCGGAAGCTGGGCGTAGCCTTCGAAAAACGCCGGGTTGTCGTAGATGTTTTGTGCCATGGCAGATCCCTCTTTAATAATGTGACTTCCAGTATAAAACATTGCCGGGTGGCGCTGCGCTTACCCGGCCTACGATTTGAGGGTTTCAGTAGGCCGGGTAAGGCGAAGCCGCCACCCGGCTCGCTTTTAGCCCACCGTACCCCAGACCAGATTGCCCTTATGGAACGTCGCGGTGCGCGGGGAGATGCGCGCCACCGCCTC
This sequence comes from Enterobacter sp. EC_50, assembly GCF_019584525.1. Classification (NCBI taxonomy): domain Bacteria; kingdom Pseudomonadati; phylum Pseudomonadota; class Gammaproteobacteria; order Enterobacterales; family Enterobacteriaceae; genus Enterobacter; species Enterobacter sp. EC_50. The sequence goes on from NZ_VDAF01000005.1 coordinate 30,388, forward strand.
GGCGGAACAGGAGGCGTCCACCAGCACAAAGCTGGCGTCGTCCTGCGCTTTCGGCCACACGCGTTCGCCTTTGTCGTTCAGCGGCAGCACGTCGCCGGTCGCAATTCCCAGCGCGCGGGAGAGCGTCTGCTCGTTCGGGCGGATGTAGAGCTGGGCGTAGAGATTCGCTTTTTCCAGCATGTCCCCCAGACCGTACGGCGACCAGTGGTCGATTACGCTGTCGGTGCCGGTCATCACAAACACACCCTTGTCCCGCAGCTGTTTCAGCGGCATATGCAGGGTGCCAATCGGCACGGTGGAGGCGATGGTTACCTGCTGCGCCGCCATGCGGGTAGCAATCTCATCCACCTGCTGCTCGTTGAGCGTCGCCAGCGCGAAGGCGTGGCTGATGGTCAGCTTGCCCTTCAGTTGCGGGGTTTTCTCCACCGTTTCGACCATGTAGTTCACCGCCGCCACGCCCGCCGGGCTGGTTTCGTGCAGGTGAATATCCACCCCTTTGTCGTAGTCCAGCGCAATCTGGAACATCAGATCGAGAGATTTCTCCATCGCCCCGTCGACGTTGGTCGGGTCCAGCCCGCCCACGTAGTGCGCCCCGGCCTGCATCGCTTCGCGCATCAGCTTTTCAGAGTTGGAGAGCAGCAGGCCGTGCTGCGGGAAGGCAACGATTTCGCAGTCAAAACCTGCGCTGCGGCGCGCCAGCACCGCCTGCAGGTTTTCGAGATTCTTCAGGCCGGAAACCGGCTCGATATTGCAATGGCTGCGGGCGAGGGTGGAGCCTTTCGACTGGATCAGGTCGATCAGCTTTTCCGCACGCTCCTGGGTGTAGGGCTGGAGCTCAGGCAGCAGCTTCTGTTCCAGGCGGATCATATCCTGAATGGTGGTGCCCGCCGGGCGGTTGAGGGAACGCCACGGGCCGCCGTAAAAGGTTTTATCCAGGTGGATGTGCATGTCGCGCATTGCCGGGAGCATCAGCGTGTTGCCCGCGTCGTAGTGCGGCAGCGTGGCGTCGTCGTGGCGCTTGTTATCGCGCAGGGCGACGATCTTCCCGTCTTGAATCTCCAGCGTTTTCAGCTCGGTGCGGGTGCTCGTCGCCACGTTGCCGTCAAAATTAAACCCGGCTTCGAGCAGCACGTTGTCCAGATAGTAATGTTTCGCGGTGATGGTCATCGGTTTACCCGTCTCGCAGGTTGGTTTTGCGGAGTCGGCAGCATACGCGACGGAACCGGTCGCGCCAAACAGCGCGCAGGCGGTCACCATTTTGCCGCTCTGGCTGATGAATTCACGGCGGCTTTTATTTTCACTCATCTTATCTTCCTTCATTAATAATATGGGTACCGGTTTCCCCGCGCAGCGCGGCGGGCAGGCAGTCCGGCGAGGTGATAATCACGCGCTTTCCGCCGTGGTGTAAAAACGCCAGCGAGGCGACGATTTTGGGCAACATGCTGCCCGCCGGGAAATGGCCCTCGTCTTTGTAACGCGTCATCTGCGCCACGCTCACCGTGTCCAGCGCCTGCTGGTTTGGCTTGCCGAAGTTGACGCACACCTTCTCCACGCCGGTGGTAATCACCAGCACGTCGGCGCGGATCTCGCGCGCCAGCAGCGCGGTGGAGAGATCTTTATCAATCACCGCGTCGACGCTCTGGTAATCGCCCTGCTCAGTGCGCACCACCGGAATACCGCCGCCGCCCGCGCCAATCACCACAAACCCTTTTTGCGTCAATGTCTTGATCGCATCGGCCTCGACAATGCGCAGCGGCTGCGGGGAGGCCACCACGCGACGATATCCCCGGCCAGAATCCTCAACAAAGTGCCAGTCCGGGTGCGCGCGCTGCAGCTCGTCGCGCTGCGCCTCGCTGAAAAACGCGCCGATCGGCTTCGTCGGGTGCGTGAAACCGGGATCGTTTTTATCCACCTCCACCTGCGTGACGACCGTGACCGCTTTTTGCTCCCCGCGCGCGGCAAGGCGGTTGTTCAGCGCCTGCTGGATGAGGTAGCCGATGCCGCCCTGGGTGTCCGCCACGCAGTTTGCCAGCGGGGTCAGCGGGAGCCCTTCCCGCTCGTGGGCGATTTCGGCGCGGCGCAGATCCAACCCCACCTGAGGGCCGTTGCCGTGGGTAAGCACGATGTCATAGTCGGAGGCCAGCATTTCGAGCACCGACTCTGCCACCGCTTTAACCGCCTGCGCCTGATGTTCAATCGACTGGCTGGCGTTGTCTTTGATAATGCTGTTGCCGCCGATGGCAACGACCATAAGCTCTTTCATACGTGCTCCTTCGCAACAGTACCCGACGCAGCGCTCGTCACTTCCCGGCTGTCGAGAAAATGCTTCACCACAAACATGCCGCCCATCATCAGATACGCGGTGACGAACATCAGCGAACTGCCTTCGGCAAAGCCCACCACCGGCGCGTGGATCACCCCGAACAGCGCCAGCAGTGCCCCGCCCGCGGCGGCCACGGCGCCGCGCAGCGGTTTATTGATGATGGCGAAAATGGCGATACAGCCCCAGAGCATACTGGCGAGCGGTGCCCCGTTCCCCAAATGGACGAGTCCTTCGTAGTAAATCCCTTTGCTGTGCAGCACGTCGGTACCGATTTTGGCGGCATTCGTGCCCGCCGCCCCCATCACGCTGTTCATCATGGTCAGCGCCCAGTTGGCGATCCACGGGAACAGGCAGATGAAGATCACGGGCACTTCCACCTTCGGCGTCTCCCTCACCACCTGGTTGGCGGTGACCACGCCGATAAACACCAGAATCGGCACGATGGCGGTCATCGGGATGATGGCGAGCATAAAGGCTCCCAGCCCGAACAGCGGCACGATGAACATGGTCACGCCGGAAGCCAGCGTGTAGCCGATGCTGGCCCCCATCGCTTTCCAGCCGGGATGGCCGACGTAGACCGTCACCGGGAACGGGTTGCCCATCAGGCAGCCGAGCATCGACGCCAGACCGTTCGCCAGCATCACCTTGCGCGTCGGGTATTCATCCCCCGCCGCGTGAGCGCTTTCGATGTTCTCCAGGTCAAAGATGTAGTTCGCCAGCCCCAGCGGCACGGCAGAGGCCAGATACGGCAGCGCGTGCGGCAAGCCCTGCAGGAAGCCCTCCACATGCACCTGCGGCGGGTTAAAGCCGAACGATGACATGGAGGCTTTGATCGCTTCCGGGCTTTGCAGACCGGAGATCCACGCCAGGGCCGTACCGGCTATCAGCAGCAGCAGGCCGGTCGGGATGCGGGCGAAAATCGGCTTTTTACCGAACCAGTTGATGAAGATCAGCAGCAGCACGATAAACGACACGGTGGGCGCTTCGAACGCCTGCAGCATCGGGTTCATCGCCAGCAGCAGCAGGCCCAGGCCGGAGAGGCACGACAGCAGCACGGTGCGCGGGATCATCTTGCGGATGGTTTCCCCTAAAAACGAGCCGCCCGCCAGGATCATCGCCTCCACGAAGCACCACACCAGGCCAATCTGAATCGCGAACTCCGCATCGCCCGTTTGCTGATAGACCGGCATCAGCACCAGGAAGGTCACGGTAAAAATGGACGGCGCGCTGGGGCCGGACGGCAGCGCGGTGACGTCCGTACGCCCGGTCTGGCGCGCCATCTTCATGCCGAACCACGCATAGCAAATACTCGCGGCCAATACCGCCAGCCCGAAGGCTGGCGCAATGCGTCCATAAACAATCTCCTTCGGGATGCCGACGACAAAAATGAGCAACCCCATCATGGTCAGCAGATTGGTCAGGTTGTTGGTCATCAACCCGAAATACGCCGCCCAGTCACCTCTTTTCCACTCCAGTTTCATGTTTTTCATGGATGCATGCCTTATAAAAAGTAGCGATCGCGGAAGGTCAACAGCGCCTTTTCAAAACAGCTAAACGGCGGGTGAACGATGCCCGCCCCTATCATGCCGATGCCCGCGTCTTTGTGGGCAATGGCGGTATTGATGACCGGCAGAATGCCGCTGCCCGCGACCTTCGTGATGTCGATGGCGGTCGGGATCCCCATAAAGGAGAGCAGCGGAATGGTGACGTTCGGGTTTTCGCCAAGGGTGATTTCGCGCATCTGACGGGAGAAGTCGATGGCTTCCTCCACCGTGCCGCCCACCAGCGCCACGATTGCCGGCGCCGTCGCCATCGCAAAGCCGCCGATGCCGTAGGTTTCGGTGATCGCGCTGTCGCCGATGTCCAGCCCGGAGTCTTCCGGCTTATAGCCCGCGAACATCGGGCCAATCACCTGCTGCGCCGGGCCGGTGAACCACTGCCCCGGCAGGCCGGAGACGCGCAGGCCGAACTCGTAGCCGTTGCGCGCCATGGTGGTCACGACGGTGCTGTATTCAATGCCGTGGGCAGCGTCCAGCGCGGCTTTACACATCGCCATCCACGTCGGGCCGGAGAAGTAGTCGCTGCTGGCGACAAACTCGAACACCTCGCGCTGCTGCGCCACCGGATAGCCCGCCTGGATCAGCCCCGGGGTCAGCGCCTGGATCAGCAGCGTGGTGCCCGCGTTGTTGCGGTTGTGGCACTCGTCGCCCATGTGCAGCGCCTGGGCCAGCATCAGGCGCAGGTCGATTTCGCCGATAATCTTCATCGCGTCGCGCAGCATCGGGCCAAGCACGTCGCGCATCCAGTTCAGGCGAGCGATGACGCTCTGGTCGTTGGCGCCCATGCGCAGGATCTTCGCCATCTGCTCGCTGAGGTTGGTGAACGCGCGGTTGCCGTAGGTTTTGTTCTCAACAATGTGCATAAACATCGACGCAGAGGTGACGCCCGCCATCGAGCCCACGCAGTCGTGCTCGTGGCACGGCGAGAAGGCGATCTCCCCGGAGGCGGCAAGCCGTGCCGCGTCGTCCAGATCTTTCGCCAGACCTTCAAACACCAGCGCCCCGGTGACCGCGCCTTTCATCGCGCCGCACATGTTTTCCCAGGAGACTGGCGGACCAGCGTGCAGAATGGTGGTGCGGGTCATCCCCGGCACAACGTTAATCGCCTGGTCATAGCCCACCAGCACCGGATGGGACTGGATAATGCGCTCAAGGGCGATTTGGTTGGCGGCGGCGATCTTCTCCGCCAGCGGTTTTTCCGCCAGCTGATCCAGCGCTTCCACCACCTGCATATTGCCCTGCCCCGGCGGCGTCCAGTCGAGCGGGGTCACGGGTACGTGCTGCTTTTTAAGATCGTCGCTGAACATCGCGAGACCCACGTTAATGACGTTCAGCGGCTGGTTGAATAAGGTGGTCATTATGCGTTCTCCCCTTTGCAGACAAATTCGCGTGCCAGTAATCCGGTATTGGTGCTGCTGCTGGCCCAGATGACGCCTGCGTCGGTCAGCCGCTGGCACTGCTGCGCCAGCGACTGCGGATCCTGGTCGGTGCCGAGCACGTAGCCGAGGATCTCCAGCGGACGGTTATCGGCCTTCGCGATGGCCTGCGCCTCTTTGATCGCCTCGATCATCACCCCTACCGGATCCTCGTGCGCGCCGAAGCCCAGCACGAAGTCCATCACGATGACGCCCACTTCCGGATCGCGCGCCTCCTGCAGCAGGCGGCTGATGCGGTTGGTCGGGTCGATCATCGGGTGCGGCTTGCCGTTGGTGAACTCATCGTCGCCAAAGTCGAGGAAGGTATGGGCTTTACTGACGCTTATGTCGCTCAGGCGCTTAGCCGGATCCGGCTGGATGTTGCTGTAAACGTCGTCGAATTTCGCAAGCGCCGCAAACATCGCCTCGTCGCACAGGGTGCCGCCGCAGAACAGGCCGCGAATGTACTTCTGCTGTGGGGTCAGGCGGGCGCGCACTTCTTCAATCAATGGCCAGTTGAGCGGGTGCAGATCGAGGGACTCTTTTTTGATGCCGGTAAGCAGAACGGCCTTCAGCGCCGCCTCTTTGGTGCCGCGCGCAAACTGCAGTCCGTCCTCATCGGCGGGCGGTTCATTGCGCCCGAGGAAGCAAACAACCACCGGCTTGCGGCAGGCTTTGGCGCGAGCCAGCACCTTCTCTGCCACGGCTGGCGCAGGCGGCTTGGAGATCAGCGCAATCACCTCTGTGCCCTCGTCGGCTTCCAGCGTGTCGATGGCGTCGAGCATCATCAGGCCGCCGATCTTCTCGCTAAGATCGCGCCCGCCGGTGCCAATCAGCTGCGACACGCCGCCGCCGAATTCATGGATGCGCACGCTTAGCTCCTGGCTGCCGGTGCCGGACGCGCCGACGATGCCAATCGGCCCGCGACGCACCGCGTTGGCGAAGCACAATCCCGCGCCGTTGATAATGGCGGTGCCGCAGTCCGGCCCCATCATCAGCAGCCCTTTCTGGTGCGCCAGCTGCTTCAGCGCCAGCTCGTCGTCGAGCGACACGTTATCGGAGAAGAGCATCACGTTGAGATCGTTTTCCAGCGCCTGGCGCGCTTCGCGGGCAGCGAAGGTGCCGTTGACGGAAATCACCGCGAGGTTGCTCTCCGGGCGATGTTTTTTGGCGCTGGCAATCGTCGCGTAGCGCGCTTCATGGGTGCCGCTGCTCGCTTTATGGGTAAATAAAGCTTCTATTTCCGCCAGCGTTTCATCGTTCGCCGCGTCGCCTTTAATCACGATCATCAGGTCGCCATTTTTGGCTTCCGCTAATTCCGGCGTGAGCAGCCCGAGATTTTTCAGAACGCCTTTATTCATTTCCGTCGCCATTGCCACAAACGCCTGTTCGACGCCCGGCAATTTATTGGCTTTGGTGGAAACCGACATTAAGGAAACCGAATCGAAATACGTGTTCTTTTTTATGACGATTTTGGTTGGCATTGTTTTCTCCTGAATACGGATAAAAGGGGGCCGCCGTCGTGCAAAATGCACGTCGGTAAAAATGCTTTTTTAAATTAGCGGCCAGCCGGAACGGGCTGACCGGTCGTTTTACGCGCCCGCGGCCAGCAGCAGGTCGGCAATCTCAGTGAAGCCTTTCTCCCGCGCCAGTTCGAGCGGGGTTTTGCCGTATTTGTCGGTCATGTGCGGGTTCGCGCCGTGATCCAGCAGCAGCTTCACAATCTCTTGCTGTTTCGCACCGCCGTCATTTAACACAATGGCTTCCAGCAGCGGCGTCCAGCCGACAAAGTTGGTGTGGTTAACGTTAATGTCGGTTTTTTCCAGCAGCTCGCGCACGATCTCCACGTGCCCTTTTTCACTGGCAGGGGTAATGCCCACGCCGCCGAAGCGGGTAAGGCGGTCGAGATCCGGATTCGCGGGTAATACCAGCCGCAGGAGGGTTAAATCGTTCGTCAGGCAGCTGATCAGGAAGGGGTTAAAACAGGTCTGGTCCTGTTTATCAATATCTGCCCCGGCGGCAATTAATAACGCCACGCAGGAATAGTGTTTTTTCAGGCTGGCAATCGTAACGGCGGTTCTTTTCTGGCGGTTAGTGGCGTTAATATCCACGCCTTTTTCCAGACAGGCTTTTAGCGCATCGCTATTTCCCTCTTCTGCCGCCAGCAGAAATTCCGTAACCAGTTCAGTTGCAGACATATTCAGACTCCCGATGTTTTATTGCTCTTGACCCGAGAATAGCAACAGCCTGGTCATAAAAGAATCCGCTTAAAAATGATTCATCGACAGTGAATTCATTGTTGAGATAAATTCAACAGTCGGGATAAAACGTGCGTCCGTGCAACCTTTTTCTTATGTTTAACCGCTTTTTAGCGCCTCAGGCTGCATTATCCTTATGGTTGAAAAAGCCTTGCATGACGGGGCTCTGCGTAAAGAGTCAGAACTGTGATCGGCTTCAAATGTGTTGTAAAGGCGTTGTTAAAATATGTTCAAAACTGATGACTGAGGAAGCTGTGATATGAATTCCATCTTTACCGAAGAGAACCTGCTGGCCTTCACCACCGCCGCCCGCTTCGGCAGCTTCAGCAAAGCCGCCGCCGAGCTGGGCGTCACCACCTCGGCCATCAGTTACACCATCAAGCGGATGGAAACCGGGCTGGACGTGGTGCTGTTTGTGCGTAACACGCGCAGCATTGAGCTGACCGAGTCCGGGTTCTACTTTTACCGCAAAGCCACCGACCTGCTTAACGACTTCCACGCCATCAAGCGCGGGATTGATACCATTTCACAGGGCATCGAGGCGCGGGTGCGCATCTGTATCAACCAGCTGTTATATACGCCGCGCCATACCGCGCGGCTGCTGCAGGTGCTGAAAAAGCAGTTTCCTACCTGCCAGATCACCGTCACCACCGAGGTCTATAACGGCGTGTGGGATTCGATCATCAATAACCAGGCCAATATCGCCATTGGCGCGCCGGACACGCTGCTCGACGGCGGTGGGATTGACTACACCGAGATCGGCGCCATCCGCTGGGTGTTTGCCATTGCGCCGGCGCATCCGCTGGCGTTCGTTCCGGAACCGATAGCGGAGAGCCAGCTGCGCCTGTATCCCAACATCATGGTGGAAGATACCGCACACACCATTAACAAGAAGGTGGGCTGGCTGCTGCACGGTCAGGAGGCGATTCTGGTGCCGGACTTTAATACCAAATGCCAGTGTCAGATCCTGGGCGAAGGGATAGGTTTTTTACCGGAGTATATGGCGCGGGACGCGGTGGAAGACGGGCTGCTGGTGACGCGGCGTATCAATAACCCGCGTCAGGACTCGCGCATGCTGCTCGCCACGCAGCATGCCGCGACAGGCCAGGTCACGCGCTGGATCAAACAGCAGTTTGGTCCAGCGGGGGTGCTGACCGATATCTATAGCGATTTACTGTGGCGCGCTTAGCTTTTGCTCTGTACCCAAAACGCGTGAATGAGGCCGGGGAAGTAGCCCAGCAGCGTCAGAAGAATGTTGATGATAAACGCCCAGCCAAGCCCTTTGCCCAACAGCACGCCCAGCGGCGGCAGCAGGATGGTAAAAACAATACGCCAAAAACCCATATTAACACTCCGTGCAAGCTAATCCATTGAAAATAATAGAGAGAACCCTTTCTAAGCATAGCCAGTTTACCTGTCTGCGCCAGATCCCTGCTCCGCGTTTACCCTCTTTTACGCTTTTTACGCTTTTTACGCTGGCAGAATGCGCGCAAGTACTTTAGCATTACCTTAATTAAGAAAACGCTAAAGTACTATGACTGAACTCGAACAGCTTCAGGCCAGCGCAGAGCAGGCCGCAACGCTTTTAAAAGCGATGAGCAACCCGCGTCGGCTGCTGATCCTCTGCACGCTGTGCGGCGCCCCCGGCACCAGCGCGGGGGAGCTGGCCCGCGCGACGGGTCTTAGCCCTTCCGCCACGTCGCAGCATCTGGCGCGCATGCGTGAGGAAGGCCTGATCGCCAGCACCCGCGAGGCGCAGCGCATTCTCTATTTCATTAAAAACGACGCGGTGCATCAGCTTATCAGCACCCTGAAAACCCTTTATTGCCCGTAAGGAGCCGCCATGTCACTTCCCCTTCTTTCGCCGCGCGAGGCCAATGCCCGCATCGCCGATGGCGCAAAACTGATTGATATTCGTGATGCCGACGAGTACGCCCGCGAGCATATTCCCGCCGCGCAGTCCGTGCCGCTGGATACCTTACCCGGCGGACTTAAAACGCAGGCGGGTGAAACGGTGATTTTTCACTGCCAGTCTGGCGCCCGCACCTCAGGCAATGCCGATCGCCTTGCGCAGGCGGCCGCCCCCGCTCAGGCATTTGTGGTCGAAGGAGGCATTCAGGGCTGGAAGCAGGCGGGTCTGCAGACAGTCGAAGACAAAACCCAGCCGCTGCCGCTGATGCGTCAGGTGCAAATTGCTGCCGGGCTGCTCATTCTCTGCGGCGTAGTGCTGGGCTATAGCGTCTCAGACGGCTTTTTCCTGCTCAGCGGCTTCGTGGGGGCCGGGCTGCTGTTCGCCGGTGTGACCGGTTTTTGCGGCATGGCGCGACTGCTGAAGGTGATGCCCTGGAACCGGCGTACCTCATAAGCAGTAATCGGTGAAATACGCTGTACCCGGTGTCATACGTGGGCTAAGGTGAAGATCGCTAAAACGATGAGGAGGTAATATGTTTTCTGTCGGTGATTATGTACAACCGCGTAAAGGCGGCCCGAAGCTGAAAGTGCTCGAAGTGAACGGTGAAAGCGTGGTGGCGGTACAGGCCAGCAATGAACAAGGCGAGAAATATACCCTGAAAGCCGCCGAGCTAGCGCCGTATACTGAAGACGGTGATTTCGGCGTCTGCTGAAAAGAGTGCCGGGCGGTATGTTCCGCCCGGTTCACGCATTAGATCAGAAAATCATCCAGTGATTTCCCCTCTGCCAGCGCGCTGGCAATAGGCTTTGGCGTACGGCCCTGGCCGGTCCACGTTTTCTCTTCACCGTTCTGGTCAATAAAGCGGTATTTCGCTTCACGCGGCTTACGCTTTTTCGTGGATTTACCCGTCTGCGCCAGTTCAGAGCCCAGCAGATCGGTCGGTGAAATACCATCGGCTTTCATCCGCTCCAGCAGAGCATTAATTTTCTCCTGCTGCTCGGCTCTCTGCTGCTCTAATTCCGCCAGCTCACTACGTTTCTCTTCAGCAACGACCCTGACTTTTTCCAGCATTTCCTCAAGAACGTCCAGGGATAATTCGCGTGCCATGGCGCGCAGAGTTCGGATATTATTAAGATTCTGTAACGTCAAAGACATATTATTTGAAAACCTTTTGTTTAGGGTAAATAGATAAATCACCGACAGAATAATTCATTTCCGCTGAAATATCTACCCGCGGGCTGCCCTGCCAATAGCGTAAATATGTTTAACTGTCGCCGTTAATATTATCTTATAACGTCTGAGCGATACGCAGGGATTCAATCATCACTGCAATATAAAGGGTCAACCTTAATCAAAATTTCAGCATTCTGCGCTACCCACAAAAGCACTGACTCACCTTTCAACATCAAGATAGTTAAGCTAATGATTTAAAACAAAAAACCATCGCACGAGACAGATTATAACGAAGCGAACAAAAAACCATCAATTTTAGAGAATTTTGTGGACAAAACGCGATTAAATAAAAATTAATCACTAGTTGTTAGTTCAAACGTAGAGATATACGCTATACACGTCAAACAAACCAACCTAAAGCACTAACCGCTTCGGGAAAATCGTTTCTTTTGTGTTCTTCTCAAGGAGTTCAGACATGTTCTCACCGCAATCACGCCTTCGCCATGCTGTGGCGGATACTTTCGCGATGGTTGTCTACTGTTCCGTTGTGAACATGTTGATCGAAATATTCCTCTCCGGAATGTCCTTCGAGCAGTCACTTTCTTCTCGTCTGGTGGCGATTCCGGTCAATATTATTATTGCCTGGCCTTACGGTTTATACCGCGATGCCGTCATGCGCTTCGCGCGGCGTATCAGCCCCGCAGGCTGGGTGAAAAACCTGGCAGACGTTCTGGCCTATGTGACGTTCCAGTCGCCGGTTTACGTGGCCATTCTGCTGACGGTGGGCGCGGACTGGCACCAGATCGCGGCGGCGGTCAGTTCGAATATTGTGATTTCAATGCTGATGGGGGCGGTGTATGGCTATTTCCTCGACTACTGTCGCCGCCTGTTTAAGGTCAGCCAGTACAGCCAGGCTAAAGCGTGATGTGAAGCGACTGGCGCAGGCCAGTCGCAAATTTACTGTACGTCGCCAAACAGTCCCTTCAAAAACCGTTCCAGCGCCATACGCGAGCTGAAACCATGCGGAATACCATAATGCTCATGCGTCTCTCCGCCTAAATAGAGCGGAAATTGCTGATAATGATCGCAGGTTTTAATATCCGAGGCAGGCTCAGCAAATGACAGACTTCTGTCTTTCAGCGTCGGGTGAATAATGAGAGCGGTACGTCCCATTCTTGCTTCACGATTAACGTAAACATAATTCTCGCCACGGCGATATCCATACGCTTTTGGCGTCACCTCATCCATGGTGAATCCCTCTTTTTCAAGAACGCGTGCCACCTCGTCAGGTCGTAAATACATATCTTTTCCTCGTTATCTTTTCCTGCCCGGCAACCTTACAGTATTCAGCATTAGCAGGGCTTTCAGAATAGTCCATAAACTGGCGGATATCGCGTGATGCGCTTCAGATATTAAATTTCTGAACTAAACTGAACGGGAACACAAAATTACGGAGGATCGTATGTTTAACAGACCGAACCGAAACGATATTAACGACGACGCTCAGGATATTCGTAATGATGTCAGCCAATTAGCAGACACGCTGGAAGAGGTGCTGAAATCCTGGGGAAGTGACGCGAAGGACGAAGCGGATGCCGCAAAACGTAAGGCTCAGTCTTTGCTCCGTGAAACCCGCGCACGCCTAAATGGCCGCACGCGTACCACACAGGCTGCCTGCGATGCGGTCAGCTGCGCAACGACCTTCGTGCGCGAAAAACCGCTCTGCACGCTCGGCACGGTAGCGGCAGTCGGGATCTTCGTCGGCGCTCTGCTTAGCCTGCGTAAGTAAGCGCGAGCCATCAGCCCCGGTCGCCGCTGGCGCCGGGGCTTTTTAATGCCCGCAAGCCTGAAAAACCCGTATAACACCCCCTGCCCCGCTGTGCTCATCATCAGGGCATCATCAATCTAAATTTCCCATATCTTGTATGGTTGAAACTTAAGACAACTACATCTAGTATTCCCTTTAGCAAGATACATACAACCTGACGCGATGATTCGCGCCGCTCTCTCATTTTAAATGGAAATACGAATCATGAGCATTATTATTTACACTCGTAACGATTGTGTTCAGTGCCACGCGACCAAACGGGCGATGGAAAGCCGCGGCGTGGCGTTTGAGATGGTGAATATTGACCAGCAGCCCGAGGCCGCCGATACCCTTCGCGCGCAGGGTTTCCGTCAGCTTCCGGTGGTGGTGGCCGGGGAGACCAGCTGGTCTGGCTTCCGCCCGGACATGATCAACCGCATCGCCGCGCAGGCCGCACGGGCATGAGTGGGCTGGTCTTCTTCTCCAGCAGCTCGGAAAACACGCTCCGTTTTATGGAGCGCGTCGGGCTGCCTGCGGTGCGCATTCCCCTTAACGAACGGGAGCGCATCCGGGTAGAAGAACCGTACATTCTGGTGGTGCCCAGCTACGGCGGCGGCGGTACGGCGGGCGCAGTGCCTCGTCAGGTGATCCGCTTTCTGAACGATCCGCATAACCGCGGGTTAATCCGAGGCGTGATCGCGGCGGGCAATCGCAATTTCGGCGATGCCTTTGGCCGCGCCGGAGATGTCATCTCTCAAAAATGCGGCGTGCCGTATCTCTATCGCTTTGAGCTGATGGGGACGCAGCAGGACGTCGAAAACGTGCGTAAAGGAGTGAACGAATTTTGGCAACGACAACCGCAGAACGGGTAATACAGGCGACGCCGGATTACCACGCATTAAACGCGATGCTTAACCTCTATGACCGGGAGGGACGCATTCAGTTTGATAAAGACCGTGAGGCGGTGGACGCCTTTTTTGCCGCCCACGTGCGGCCCAACAGCGTGACCTTCGCGAGCCAGGATGAACGTCTCGACCACCTGGTTAACGAAGGTTACTACGACGCACGCGTCCTCACCCGCTACGAACGCGCCTTCGTCGTGAAGCTGTTTGAACGCGCCCACGCCAGCGGCTTTCGTTTCCAGACGTTCCTTGGCGCGTGGAAGTTCTACACCAGCTACACCCTGAAGACCTTCGACGGTAAGCGCTACTTAGAAAGCTTTGAAGATCGCGTGGTGATGGTCGCGTTGACCCTGGCGCAGGGCGATGAAGCGCTGGCGCAACAGCTCACCGACGAGATCCTCTCCGGCCGCTTCCAGCCCGCCACGCCGACCTTTCTCAACTGCGGCAAAGCCCAGCGCGGCGAGCTGGTCTCCTGCTTCCTGCTGCGCATTGAAGATAATATGGAGTCGATAGGCCGCGCGGTGAACTCGGCGCTGCAGCTCTCCAAACGCGGCGGCGGCGTGGCGTTTCTGCTCTCGAACCTGCGTGAAGCGGGCGCGCCGATTAAGCGCATCGAAAACCAGTCCTCCGGCGTGATCCCGGTCATGAAGATGCTGGAAGATGCCTTCTCCTACGCCAACCAGCTTGGCGCGCGTCAGGGCGCGGGCGCGGTTTATTTGCACGCGCACCACCCCGACATTCTGCGTTTCCTCGATACCAAGCGCGAAAACGCCGACGAAAAAATCCGCATCAAAACCCTGTCGCTGGGCGTGGTGATCCCGGATATCACCTTTAAGCTGGCTAAAGAGAATGCCGACATGGCGCTCTTCTCGCCGTATGACGTTGAGCGAATTTACGGCAAAGCGTTTGGCGACGTAGCCATCAGCGAGCTGTACGACGAGCTGCTGGCCGACGATCGCATCCGCAAAAAAACCATCAACGCCCGCGATTTCTTCCAGACGCTTGCCGAAATTCAGTTTGAGTCCGGCTATCCGTACATCATGTACGAGGACACGGTGAACCGCGCAAACCCAATTGCCGGGCGCATCAACATGAGCAACCTGTGCTCGGAGATTTTGCAGGTCAACAGCGCCTCCCGCTATGACGAGAATCTGGACTACGCGGAGATCGGCAAAGACATCTCCTGCAACCTCGGGTCGCTGAATATCGCCCACACCATGGATTCCCCCGACTTTGGCCGCACGATAGAAACCGCCATTCGCGGGCTGACGGCGGTGTCGGACATGAGCCACATCCGCAGCGTGCCGTCCATCGAGGCGGGCAACGCCGCGTCGCACGCCATTGGCCTTGGGCAGATGAACCTGCACGGCTACCTGGCGCGGGAAGGCATCGCCTACGGCAGCCCGGAAGGGCTGGACTTCACCAACCTCTATTTTTACACCGTCACCTGGCACGCGCTGCATACTTCGATGATGCTGGCGCGCGAGCGCAACCAGCGTTTCGCGGGCTTTGAACAGTCGCGCTATGCCAGCGGAGAGTATTTCAGCCAGTATCTGGAAGGCGACTGGCAGCCGAAAACGGCGCGAGTAAGGGAGCTGTTTGCCCGCGCCGGGATCGTCCTGCCGACGCGCGAGATGTGGCAGCGGCTGCGTGATGACGTGATGCGCTACGGCATCTACAACCAGAACCTGCAGGCGGTGCCGCCAACCGGCTCTATCTCCTACATCAACCACGCCACGTCGAGCATTCACCCGATCGTGTCGAAGATTGAAATTCGCAAAGAAGGCAAAACCGGACGCGTTTACTACCCTGCCCCGTTTATGACCAACGAGAACCTGGCTTTGTACCAGGACGCATACGAGATTGGCCCGGAAAAAATCATCGATACCTACGCCGAGGCGACGAAACACGTGGATCAGGGACTGTCGCTGACGCTGTTCTTCCCGGATACCGCCACCACGCGGGACATCAACAAAGCGCAGATCTACGCCTGGAAGAAAGGTATCAAGACGCTCTACTACATTCGCCTGCGCCAGCTTGCGCTGCAAGGCACCGAAATCGAAGGCTGCGTGTCCTGCGCGCTGTAAGGAGAAAGGATGAAACTGTCACGCGTGAGCGCCGTTAACTGGAACAAGATCCAGGACGAGAAAGATCTGGAAGTGTGGAACCGCCTGACCAGCAACTTCTGGCTGCCGGAAAAGGTCCCGCTCTCCAACGATATTCCGGCCTGGCAAACCCTGAGCCACACCGAGCAGCAGCTAACGATCCGCGTCTTTACCGGCCTGACGCTGCTAGACACCATTCAGAATACCGTTGGCGCACCGGCTCTGATGGGTGACGCGCTGACGCCGCACGAAGAGGCGGTGATGTCGAACATCAGCTTTATGGAGGCGGTGCACGCCCGCTCCTACAGCTCGATTTTCTCCACGCTGTGCCAGACCAAAGACGTGGACGCGGCCTACGCCTGGAGCGAAGCGAGCGAGTCGTTACAAAGAAAGGCGGAGCTGGTACTGGCGTATTATCGGGCCGACGAGCCGCTGAAGAAGAAGATCGCCAGCGTGTTTCTGGAATCATTCCTCTTCTATTCTGGCTTCTGGCTGCCCATGTACTGGTCGAGCCGCGGCAAGCTCACCAACACCGCCGATTTGATTCGCCTCATCATCCGGGATGAAGCGGTGCACGGGTATTACATCGGCTATAAGTATCAGAAAGGGCTGGAAAAGGTCAGCGACGCGGAGCGCGAGGAGCTCAAAGGGTTTGCGCTCGATTTGCTGATGGATCTGTACGACAACGAGCTGAGCTATACGGAGGAACTGTACGCCGGCACCGGCTGGGAGGAGGACGTGAAAGCCTTCCTCTGCTACAACGCCAACAAGGCGCTGATGAATCTCGGCTACGACGCGCTGTTCCCGCCAGAGATGGCGGAGGTTAACCCGGCGATTCTCTCCGCGCTGTCGCCCAACGCCGACGAAAACCACGATTTCTTCTCCGGATCGGGTTCGTCGTACGTGATGGGCAAAGCGGTGGAAACCGAGGATGAGGACTGGGATTTTTAATGAACGTTAACGTTCGTTAATTTAATATAAACCCAACAATTTCCTCTCCAATATTTACAAAGCAACTACACTGTCATTTCCGTGCCCTATTCGCCTGAATCACCCGATTCAGGCGAAATTCCCCGATGCCGCAGCAAAAAATTGAGAAAAATTCAAATCCCGCTCAGCCCTTTACTCATGGGAAATTCAGCCGTTTCGCCTCCCTGAAAATTTACGTCATAAGCAAACCCAGGGTTGTCTCAGATTCTCAGTATGTTAGGGTTATGCCCGTTAACAATTTACCATGGTAATCATATCGACATAAACAAATAACAGGACACTCTCTATTGCATGGCAATTAAATTAGAAGTGAAAAATCTTTATAAAGTATTTGGCGAGCATCCTCAGCGCGCATTCAAATATATTGAGAAAGGCCTTTCGAAAGAGCAAATTCTGGAAAAAACCGGGCTATCGCTTGGCGTTAAAGACGCCAGTCTGGCCATTGAAGAAGGCGAGATTTTTGTCATCATGGGATTATCCGGTTCGGGTAAATCCACTATGGTTCGCCTTCTCAATCGCCTGATTGAACCCACCCACGGACAGGTGCTGATTGACGGCGTGGATATCGCCAGAATATCAGACGCCGAGCTTCGCGAGGTGCGCAGAAAGAAGATTGCGATGGTATTCCAGTCATTCGCGCTGATGCCACATATGACGGTGCTGGATAATACCGCTTTCGGCATGGAATTAGCCGGCACACCCGCGCAGGAACGTCAGGAAAAAGCCCTTGACGCCCTGCGTCAGGTTGGGCTGGAAAATTATGCGCATGCGTACCCGGATGAACTTTCCGGCGGTATGCGTCAGCGCGTGGGATTAGCCCGCGCATTAGCCATTAATCCAGACATTTTATTAATGGACGAAGCCTTCTCTGCCCTCGATCCGTTAATTCGCACCGAGATGCAGGATGAGCTGGTAAAATTACAGGCGAAACATCAGCGGACCATTGTCTTTATTTCCCACGATTTGGATGAAGCCATGCGTATTGGCGACCGTATTGCCATTATGCAAAATGGTGAAGTGGTGCAGGTCGGCACGCCGGATGAAATTCTCAATAATCCGGCAAATGATTATGTGCGCACCTTCTTCCGCGGCGTGGATATTAGCCAGGTCTTTAGCGCCAAAGATATTGCCCGTCGAACGCCAAACGGCATTATCCGTAAAACCCCTGGCTTCGGCCCGCGCTCCGCGCTGAAGCTGCTGCAGGACGAAGACCGTGAATACGGTTATCTGGTTGAACGCGGCAATAAATTTGTCGGCGTTGTCTCCATCGATTCTCTGAAAACCGCGCTCAGCGAAAACCAGGGCATCGATGCGGCGTTAATTGACGCTCCGCTTGCCGTGGACGCCGAAACGCCGCTCAGCGAGTTGCTCTCTCACGTGGGGCAGGCGCCTTGCGCCGTACCGGTCGTGGGTGAGGAACAACAGTACGTCGGCATCATCTCCAAACGGATGCTGCTGCAGGCTTTAGATCGCGAGGGGGCAAACAATGGCTGACCAAACTAACCCGTGGGGTACCACTGAAGCGGCGGACAACGCTGCGCAATCCGCCGACGCGTGGGGTTCCACGCCAGCACCCGCCGACGGTGGCGGTGCGGCGGACTGGCTGAACAGCGCACCCGCGCCTGCGCCAGAGCACTTCAATATTATGGACCCGTTCCATAAAACGCTGATCCCGCTGGACAACTGGGTCACGGAGGGGATCGACTGGGTGGTCACGCACTTCCGCCCGGTTTTCCAGGGGATCCGCATCCCGGTGGATTACATCCTGAACGGCTTCCAGCAGCTGATGCTGGGCATGCCGGCCCCGGTGGCGATTATCCTGTTCTCCCTGATCGCCTGGCAGTTTGGCAGCGCCGGGATGGGTGTCGCCACGCTGATTTCGCTGATTGCCATCGGCGCAATTGGAGCCTGGTCGCAGGCGATGATCACCCTGGCGCTGGTGCTGACCGCCCTGCTCTTCTGCATCGTCATCGGCCTGCCGATGGGGATCTGGCTGGCGCGCAGCCCGCGGGCCGCGAAGATTATCCGCCCGCTGCTGGATGCAATGCAGACCACCCCGGCATTCGTCTATCTGGTGCCGATTGTGATGCTGTTCGGCATTGGCAACGTGCCGGGCGTGGTGGTCACCATTATCTTTGCCCTGCCGCCGATTATTCGTCTGACCATTCTCGGGATCAATCAGGTGCCTGCGGACCTGATCGAAGCGTCACGCTCGTTCGGCGCCAGCCCGCGCCAGATGCTGTTTAAGGTTCAGCTCCCGCTGGCGATGCCGACCATCATGGCGGGCGTGAACCAGACGCTGATGCTGGCCCTTTCGATGGTGGTGATTGCCTCGATGATCGCCGTTGGCGGTCTCGGTCAGATGGTGCTGCGCGGCATTGGCCGTCTCGACATGGGGCTGGCTACCGTTGGCGGCGTCGGGATTGTGATCCTCGCCATTATTCTTGACCGCCTGACCCAGGCCGTCGGTCGCGATTCACGCAGTCGCGGCAACCGTCGCTGGTATTCCACCGGCCCTGTTGGGTTACTCACCCGCCCCTTTAGAAAATAAGGAACAACGATGCGACATAACGTACTTTTTGCCACAGCGTTTGCCACCCTTGTCTCCACCAGCACGTTCGCGGCTGACCTGCCGGGCAAAGGCATTACCGTGCAGCCGGTGCAGAGCACTATTTCGGAAGAGAGCTTCCAGACCCTGCTGGTCAGCCGCGCGCTGGAAAAACTGGGCTATACGGTTAACACGCCGAGCGAAGTGGATTACAACGTGGGCTACACCTCGATTGCCTCCGGTGACGCCACCTTTACCGCCGTAAACTGGCAGCCGCTGCATGACGATATGTATGCCGCCGCCGGTGGCGATAAGAAATTCTACCGTGAAGGCACCTTTGTCACCGGCGCGGCGCAGGGGTACCTGATCGACAAGAAAACCGCCGACCAGTACCACATCACCAACATCGAACAGCTGAAGGATCCGAAGATCGCCAGACTGTTTGACACCAACGGTGACGGCAAGGCCGACATGATGGGCTGCTCGCCGGGCTGGGGCTGCGAAGCGGTGATTAACCACCAGAACAAGGCGTTCGATCTGGCGAAAACGGTCGACGTGAGCCACGGCAACTATTCAGCGATGATGGCCGACACCATTGCCCGCTTCAAAGAGGGTAAACCGGTGATCTACTACACCTGGACGCCGTACTGGGTGAGCGACGTGCTGAAGCCGGGTAAAGACGTGGTGTGGCTGCAGGTGCCGTTCTCCTCCCTGCCGGGCGAGCAGAAAGATATCGACACCAAACTGCCGAACGGCATGAACTACGGCTTCCCGGTGAACACCATGCATATCGTGGCGAACAAAGCCTGGGCGGAGAAAAACCCGGCGGCGGCGAAGCTGTTCTCGGTGATGAAGCTGCCGCTGGCAGACATCAACGCCCAGAACGCGATGATGCACGCGGGCAAATCGTCTGAGGCGGATGTTAAAGGCCACGTCGACGGCTGGATCAAGGCCCACCAGCAGCAGTTTGACGGCTGGGTGAAAGCGGCGCTGGCGGCGCAGAAGTAAAACCTTTTCCCTCACCCTAACCCTCTCCCCGGATCGTACACTGGGAGAGGGCCGGGGTGAGGGGATCAGACCGCACCCAACCTAAACCGCACAATCCAGCACGTAACAATCGCCCCACATTCACAATCATTGGCTATTATGGTTTCCGGAAAAATAATCACTTCACTAACGATTCCTGAAACTAATGACAAAAACCACTCAAGGGCTTAGCCCCGCACTCATCCTTTTAATGTCCGTGGCAACGGGTCTGGCCGTCGCCAGCAACTATTACGCGCAGCCTCTTCTCGACACCATCGCCCGCGCGTTCAATCTCTCCGCCAGTTCCGCAGGCTTTATCGTCACCGCCGCCCAGCTCGGCTATGCCGCCGGGCTGCTGTTCCTGGTGCCGCTCGGCGATATGTTTGAACGCCGGATGCTGATCGTGTCCATGACCCTGCTGGCCGCCGGCGGGATGCTGATCACCGCCAGCAGCCAGTCGCTGACGATGATGATTATCGGTACCGCGCTGACGGGGCTGTTCTCCGTGGTGGCGCAAATCCTGGTGCCGCTCGCCGCGACCCTCGCCTCACCGGAAAAACGTGGCAAGGTGGTGGGCACCATCATGAGCGGCCTGCTGCTGGGGATTTTGCTGGCGCGTACCGTCGCCGGGCTGCTGGCAAGCCTCGGCGGCTGGCGCACCGTATACTGGGTGGCGAGCGTATTGATGGTCGTCATGGCGCTGGCGCTGTGGCGCGGGCTGCCAAAAGTGAAGCAGGAAAATCACCTGAATTACCCGCAGCTGCTGGCCTCCGTTTTCAGCCTGTTCACCCAGGATAAACTTCTGCGCACCCGCGCCCTGCTGGGCTGCTTCACCTTCGCCAACTTCAGCATTCTCTGGACGTCGATGGCGTTTCTGCTGGCCGCGCCGCCGTTTAATTATTCCGAAGGGGTGATTGGCCTGTTCGGCCTGGCCGGTGCCGCAGGCGCACTGGGCGCGCGCCCCGCAGGCGGGCTGGCCGACAAGGGCAAATCCCATCTGACAACCTCCGCGGGGCTGGTGTTACTTCTGCTCTCCTGGGCGGCAATCTGGTATGGGCACGTCTCGGTGCTGGCGCTGATCGTCGGTATCCTGGTACTCGATCTCACCGTGCAGGGCGTTCACATTACCAATCAGACCGTCATCTATCGCGTGAAGCCGGAGGCGCGTAACCGCCTGACGGCCGGGTACATGACCAGCTACTTTATTGGCGGCGCGGCGGGCTCGCTCATTTCCGCCTCGGCGTGGCAGCATGCTGGCTGGTCAGGGGTATGTGCAATTGGCGCCATCGTCGCCACGATTAACCTGCTTGTATGGTGGCGCGGCTACCATCGCCAGGATGCAATTCACTAAGTTTTACATTGCTTTGGGCCTCTTAGGGTGTAAAGGGGCCCCTCACTCTGTTAATGTAAACGTAATCATTTATCCCAGAAATTTTAATGTGGGTGACATATTTACAATCGGCATGAATAGTTCAGACCCCCGTCCTCACATCCTCTCTTCAGCGGGTTCATCCCCTACGCTTTCTGTGCTCACCGGGTCACGGACTTACCCGGCGCTTTCTGATGGTGACATTAATTTGGCGGATATAACCGCACAAATAATTCATTTACATTATTTGTCACTATCGTTACTATATCGGCTGTAATTAATGAGGTTATGCCCAAATGGATAGTTCGTTTACGCCCATTGAACAAATGCTTAAATTCCGCGCCAGTCGCCATGAGGACTTCCCGTATCAGGAAATCCTGCTGACTCGCCTGTGCATGCACATGCAGGGTAAGCTACTGGAAAACCGCAATAAAATGCTGAAAGCTCAAGGGATTAACGAGACATTGTTTATGGCGTTGATCACGCTGGAGTCTCAGGAAAACCACAGCATTCAGCCTTCTGAGCTGAGCTGCGCGCTGGGCTCCTCCCGCACCAACGCCACCCGAATTGCCGATGAGCTGGAAAAGCGCGGCTGGATTGAGCGCCGTGAAAGCGATAACGATCGCCGCTGCCTGCATCTGCAACTGACCGATAAAGGTCACGAATTCCTGCGCGAGGTGCTGCCACCTCAGCACAACTGCCTGCACAAACTCTGGTCCGCTCTCAGCACCGCCGAGCGCGACCAGCTTGAGCACATCACTCGCAAGCTGCTCACCCGTCTGGACCAGATGGATGAAGAAGGCGCCGTTCTTGAGGCGCTGCGCTAACGCGACGACACGCTCAACAATCCAGATTTATAAGAAAACCGACAGGCCAGCACGTCACACTGCTGGCCTTTCTGACAACAGGTCGGCTCAGCCGATGTGAAAATAAGAAGATCGTGGAGAACAACAATGAGCGCAAATGCGGAGAGCACTACCCCGCAGCAACCGGCCAACAAGAAAGGCAAACGTAAGAGCGCCCTTCTTCTGTTGACCTTGCTCTTTATCATTATTGCCGTGGCATATGGGATCTATTGGTTTTTAGTACTGCGTCATGCTGAAGAGACTGACGACGCGTACGTGGCAGGGAACCAGGTACAAATTATGGCGCAGGTGTCGGGCAGCGTGACGAAAGTCTGGGCTGACAATACCGACTTTGTGCAAAAAGGCGATGTGCTGGTGACGCTCGATCCAACCGACGCCCAGCAGGCGTTTGAAAAAGCGCAGACCGCGCTGGCCTCCAGCGTTCGTCAGACCCGCCAGCTGATGATCAACAGCAAACAGCTGCAGGCCAATATCGACGTGCAGAAAACCGCACTCGCGCAGGCGCAGAGCGATCTGAACCGTCGCGTGCCGCTCGGCACCGCCAACCTGATTGGCCGTGAAGAGCTGCAGCACGCCCGCGACGCCGTCGCCAGCGCTCAGGCACAGCTGGACGTGGCCATTCAGCAGTACAACGCCAACCAGGCGATGGTGCTGGGCACCAGCCTGGAAAACCAGCCTGCCGTTCAGCAGGCGGCGACCGAAGTCCGCAACGCGTGGCTTGCCCTGCAGCGTACTAAAATCGTCAGCCCAATGACCGGCTATGTCTCCCGCCGTTCCGTCCAGCCAGGGGCGCAGATCAGCCCAACCACGCCGCTGATGGCGGTTGTGCCGGCGGACAACCTGTGGGTCGACGCCAACTTTAAAGAGACGCAGCTTGCGCATATGCGTATCGGCCAGACCGCAACGGTTGTCAGCGACATCTATGGCGATGACGTGAAGTACACCGGCAAAGTGGTGGGTCTGGATATGGGGACCGGCAGTGCCTTCTCCCTGCTGCCTGCGCAGAACGCCACCGGTAACTGGATCAAAGTCGTACAGCGTCTGCCCGTGCGTATCGAACTGGATGCCAAACAGCTGGCGGATCACCCGCTGCGTATCGGCCTCTCCACGCTGGTGACGGTTGACACCGCCAACCGCGACGGTCAGATCCTGGCAAGCCAGGTGCGTAGCAGCCCGGTTTATGAAAGTAACGCCCGTGAAATTAGCCTCGATCCGGTCAACAAGCTGATCGATGACATCGTGAAGGCAAACGCCGGTTAATCCGAAGGTGAGCGTTATGCAACAGCAAAAGCCGCAAAAACCGCTGGAAGGCGCGCAGCTGGTCATTATGACCATCGCGCTGTCGCTGGCGACATTCATGCAGGTGCTGGACTCCACCATCGCAAACGTGGCGATCCCGACCATCGCCGGTAACCTTGGCTCGTCGCTGAGCCAGGGGACCTGGGTCATTACCTCGTTTGGGGTGGCAAACGCCATATCCATTCCGATCACCGGCTGGCTGGCAAAGCGCGTCGGTGAGGTGAAGCTGTTCCTCTGGTCCACGGTGGCGTTTGTTCTGGCCTCGTGGGCGTGCGGCATGTCCAGCAGCCTGACGATGCTGATTTTCTTCCGCGTCATTCAGGGGATTGTCGCGGGGCCGCTGATCCCGCTCTCCCAGAGTTTGCTGCTGAGCAACTACCCTCCCGCAAAACGTTCCGTCGCGCTGGCGCTCTGGTCGATGACCGTTATCGTCGCGCCTATCTGCGGACCGATTCTGGGCGGGTACATCAGCGATAACTACCACTGGGGCTGGATCTTCTTCATCAACGTACCGATTGGCGCCGTCGTGGTATTGATGACGCTGCAGTCGCTGCGGGGACGAGAGACGCGCACCGAACAGCGCCGTATCGACAGCATCGGGCTGGCGCTGCTGATCCTGGGTATCGGCAGTCTGCAGATCATGCTCGACCGCGGTAAAGAGCTCGACTGGTTCAACTCGCAGGAGATCATCATCCTGACCATTGTCGCGGTGGTGTCGATAAGCTTCCTGATCGTCTGGGAGCTGACGGACGACAACCCGATCGTCGATCTCTCGCTCTTTAAGTCGCGAAACTTCACCATCGGCTGCCTGTGTATCAGCCTCGCCTATATGCTCTACTTCGGCGCGATTGTTCTGCTGCCGCAGCTGTTGCAGGAGGTGTATGGCTATACCGCCACCTGGGCGGGTCTGGCGTCGGCACCTGTCGGGGTGATCCCGGTCCTGCTGTCGCCGATTATTGGCCGCTTCGCCCATAAGCTCGACATGCGTCGGCTGGTGACGTTCAGCTTCATCATGTACGCGGTGTGCTTCTACTGGCGTGCGTATACCTTTGAGCCGGGAATGGACTTTGGCGCCTCGGCGTGGCCGCAGTTCATTCAGGGCTTTGCGGTTGCGTGCTTCTTTATGCCGCTGACCACCATCACGCTCTCTGGCCTGCCGCCCGAGCGTCTGGCGGCCGCGTCGAGCCTGTCGAACTTCACCCGTACGCTGGCGGGCTCCATCGGGACGTCGATCACCACCACCCTGTGGACAAACCGCGAATCAATGCACCACGCGCAGCTGACCGAAGCGGTGAACCCGTTCAACCCTAACGCACAGCAGATGTACAGTCAGCTGCAGGGAATGGGGATGACGGAGCAGCAGGCGTCCGGCTGGATCGCCCAGCAGATCACCAACCAGGGGCTGATTATCTCGGCCAACGAGATTTTCTGGATATCGGCAGGGATCTTTATCGTCCTGCTGGGGCTGGTGTGGTTTGCCAGACCGCCGTTTGGTGCCGGTGGTGGCGGTGGCGGCGCGCACTAGTTTGTGCGCGGGTTGCCGGGTGGCGGTTACGCCTTACCCGACCTACGATAACTGACACTTCCGTAGGCCCGGTAAGCGCAGCGCCACCGGGCAACCATTGCCACCGTGTCCAGAACGCGACAGCCATTGTCAGTGCCGATAAAGCAGCGCGCCTGAAATCGATTCACGATAGTGAAAAGACAACAGGAGCGCATCATGCTGAACACACCCGCCGACAAGTACCAACCCTTTCCCACCCTTTCCCTGCCCGACCGTCGCTGGCCGGAACAACGCATCACCCGCGCGCCGCGCTGGCTCTCGACCGACCTGCGCGACGGCAACCAGGCTCTGGCCGAACCGATGGACAGCACGCGCAAGCTGCAGTTCTGGGATCTGCTGTTAAGCTGCGGGTTTAAAGAGATTGAAGTTACCTTTCCTTCCGCCTCGCAGACGGATTTCAATTTCGTTCGCCAGCTGATTGAAGAGAACCGCATCCCGGATGACGTGACGATTCAGGTGCTCACTCAGGCACGGGAAGATCTCATCCATCGCACTTTTGAATCCCTGCGCGGCGCGAAGCAGGCGACCGTGCATCTGTATAACGCCACCGCCCCGCTGTTCCGCCGCCTGGTATTCGGCATGGAGAAAGCACAAATCGTTGAGCTGGCGACGCGTGCCACGCGGCTTATTCGTCAGCTGTGTGAAGAAAATCCCGACACCCGCTGGCAGTACGAATACTCTCCGGAAACCTTCTGTTTTACCGAGCCGGAATTTGCGCTGGAGATTTGTGAAGCCGTGGCGGAGATCTGGCAGCCTTGCGACGAACGCCCGATGGTGATCAACTTACCCGCCACCGTCGAAGTGAGCACGCCGAACGTCTATGCCGACCAGATCGAGTACTTCTGTCGCCACTTCAGCCGCCGCCGCGATGTCTGCATCAGCGTGCATCCGCATAACGACCGCGGTACCGGCGTCGCCTGCGCGGAGCTGGCCGTAATGGCGGGGGCTGACCGCGTGGAGGGCTGTCTGTTCGGTAACGGCGAGCGCACGGGCAACGTCTGCCTGGTGACGCTGGTAATGAACCTCTACAGCCAGGGTATCAGCCCGACTCTGGACTTTAGCGATATGAACCGGGTGGTGGAAGTGGTGGAAACCTGCAATCAGCTGCCGGTGCACCCGCGCCATCCGTGGGCAGGACGGCTGGCCTATACCGCCTTCTCCGGCTCGCACCAGGACGCAATCAAAAAAGGCTTTGATGCCCGCAGGCCTGGCGATCGCTGGGAGATGCCTTACCTGCCCGTCGATCCCCAGGATATCGGCTGCACCTACGAAGCGGTGATCCGCGTGAACAGCCAATCAGGGAAAAGCGGCAGCGCGTGGCTGATCGAACAGAATCATGGTCTGAAACTGCCCCGCGCCCTGCAGCAGGATTTCAGCCAGCACGTGCAGCAGGAAACCGACCGTCACGGAAAAGAGATGACGCAAAATGCGCTGTGGCAGCTGTTCCGCACCCGTTACGGCCTGGTAGCCACGCCGCACTATGCGCTGCAATCCTACCGCAGCGACGGCCAGCAGGACGGCCAGCTGCGGCTGACGGCAAGCGTCGTCACGCAGGGAGGAACGCGCCAGCTGGAAGGTCACGGCAACGGTCTGCTCTCCGCCGCCGCTCATGGCCTGAGCCGCTGGGTCAACGCCCCGTTCGTGATTAAGGATTATCACGAGCATACGTTAGGCGAACGCAGCGACAGCCGCTCGGTGGCCTACATCCGCTGCCTGTTCCAGGACGGCAGCAGCCGCTGGGGCGTGGGCATTGATAGCGACGTGGCGCGCGCGTCGCTTCAGGCGCTCTTTAACGCCGTCAGTCGTTCTTAAAGTAATCGCTGGGGGAGACGCCCATCACCCGACGGAACATGGCCGTAAAGGCGCTGTGGCTCCCGTATCCCAGATCCAACGCCACGCGTAATACCGGCTGGCCCTGCGCCAGCCGCACTAAGGCTTCCAGCAGACGCGCCCTTCTCAACCACTCGCTGTAGCTTAAACCCGTTTGCTGCTGAAAATGGCGGTTCAGGGTGCGCTCGCTCATGTTCATCAGGCTCGCAGCCTGCGCGCTGCTCCAGCTTTCCCCCGGGTTTTGCCGGATTTGCAGGCACAGGCGACGTAACGCCTCGCTTTCCGGCTCCGGCAGGTGAAACGGCAGCACCGGCATAGTGCGGATTTCATCGAGAATCAGTTCATAGACGCGTTCATCCCGGCTTCCGGGTGAGTACGATTCAGGCAACGCAAGGGAGACGAGGATCAGCTCGCGCAGCAGCGGCGCGATCTGGACGATCTGGCAGGTGGCGGGAAGATCGGCCCGCGCCAGCGGATCGATAAACAGCGTTCGCGCCGCCACGTTGCCGGTAATGCGCAGGGAATGCTGCGTGCCCGCAGGCAGCCAGACGCCGCGACCGGGAGGCACAACCCAACAGCCCGATGCGGTATCCACCCGTACCACGCCGCTCAGGGTATGCAGCAGCTGCGCGCAGTCGTGCTTGTGCCAGGGTTCGCTGTCACCATGAACGTAATCATGGGCAAACGGAACGAGAGGACGGTGGGTAAAAGAGAAGGTTAAGGTTGTGGTCAAAGGAGGCACCAGCACAATGTAGGCCCGGTCAGCGAAGCGCCACCGGGCATCCACAGGCACAATACTAGATGTGCAGTTCCTGCAGTTTTTCTTTCGGCAGGGCCAGTTCTTCGTTGCTGTTCACGCGAACGTCGCGTTCGATGATGTGGCGCGCGATCTCCTGCGCTTCTTCCAGAGAGTGCATCTGGTAGGTGCCGCACTGGTAAACGTTCAGCTCAGGGATCTGGTTCTGCTCTTTCACCTTCAGCACGTCTTCCATGGCCGCTTTCCAGGCATCTGCCACACGTTTCTCTTCAGGCTGACCAATCAGGCTCATGTAGAAACCGGTACGGCAGCCCATCGGAGAGATATCGATGATCTCAACGCCGTTGCCGTTCAGGTGGTCACGCATGAAGCCAGCGAACAGGTGTTCCAGCGTATGAATGCCTTTCTCCGGCATCACTTCTTTGTTTGGCACGCAGAAACGCAGATCGAAGACGGTGATCGTGTCGCCGTGCGGGGTGTGCATGGTCTTCGCCACGCGGACTGCAGGTGCTTCCATACGGGTATGGTCGACAGTAAAGCTATCTAATAACGGCATACGTCACCTCCGATAGTGATTTTTTTTAAAATAAACTGAACTCTTCTACAGAATGCGCGTCTGAGTATATGAAAGACGCGCATTTGTTATCATCATCCCTGAATTCAGAGATGTATATTTTGGCCACAGCGATGTGGCCTTTTTCTTTTCTGCTTAAGCCTGCTTCGCCAGAAACGCCTCAAACGACTCGGTATCCGCCGCTTCAACCTCTTTCTGACGCACAACGGACGCTTCGCGTTCCGCGACAAAATCTGATTCGCTCAGGATTTCTAACGGCTCCTGGATCAGCATTTCACGGTACTCCGCCGAGAGTGAGCGCCCCGTACCACCAATGCCCTGATCAATCATAGAACGCAGAATGCGCGCTGAGAACGTCAGTTCCGGGTTATCAAAGCACGCCACCAGCTGGTCGCAAATCTGTTGATACGCGTCGCCGCCGTCGATGCTGTCCATCGTCCGGGCAACACGCTTCAGGTCACGGAACAGATCTTTGCCGACTTTCGTCAGCGGGAACTGTGCCGTTTCGCAGCCGATACCCAGCGTCAGGCCAGGTTTACGCCCTTCCAGAATCACGCGGTTCCAGTTTGTACGGGTGCAGAGCAGTTCGTCTGAACTCATTTCCGGCGCATCCGCCAGCACGCACCAGACCATAAACAGATCCAGGAAGCGAATCTGCTGTTCATCAACGCCAATCGGTGAGAACGGGTTGATATCCAGCGAGCGCACTTCAATGTATTCGATCCCGCCGCGCTGCAGCGCATCCGACGGGGTTTCGCCGCTGCGGGTTACGCGCTTAGGACGAATTGGCGCATACAGCTCGTTTTCAATCTGCAGGACATTGCTGTTGATCTGCAGACGCTTACCGTCTTTTTCGAGGCCGATTTTTTCGTACTCTTCCGACGGGGTTTTGATCGCCCGCTTCAATCCTGCCACATATTCGTGCAATTCGTTAAACGTAATACCGAGATTGCTTTGCGATTTATTGGTATAGCCGAGATCGCTCAGACGCAGAGAGGTGGCGTACGGAAGATAGTACATTCCGCAGTCGGTCTTCTCGAACGGCAGCGTCGTCGGTTTCCCCTGCAGGAACGAAGAACAGATCGCCGGGGAGGCACCAAACAGATACGGGATCACCCAGCCGAAACGGTAGTAGTTGCGTATCAGGCGGAAGTAGCCTTCAGAGATCGCGTCTTTATCCGTTTCACCGCATTTCGCCTGCCAGAACGCCATTGGCAGCGAGAAGTTGTAGTGCACGCCAGAGATGGTCTGCATCAACGCGCCGTAGCGGTTCTTCAGCCCCTCACGGTAGAGCGTTTTCAGCCTGCCGATATTTGACGTGCCGTACTGTGCCAGCTCAATCTCCTGCCCCTGCTCGATATAGCACGGCATGCTGAGGGGCCACATACGCTCATCGCCGAGATTGCGCGCGGTGTAGCGATGGATATCGCGCATAATCGTCAGCATATGATCAATATCACCCTCTACTGGGGTGATGAACTCCAGCAGCGCTTCAGCGAAATCGGTTGTGATCCATTTATGTGTCAGCGCCGAGCCTAACGCCTTCGGGTGACCCGTCGTCGCTAAACTGCCGTCCGCGTTAACGCGCAGCGTTTCACGCTCAAGACCACGCTGAATACCCTTCAATGCCTGAGGGTGGTTTTCCAGCCAGGCCAGCGCCTGAGATACGTCCGGGATCAAATTGACCTCCCGCCTGTCAAAGTAATGTTACTCAGCATAATTGTAATGGTTGACGATTGAAGGTCGCGTATTCATTCCACCAATTAGTGCCACCACGTCATACCCTGTAGTGTTGCCCACGCCACGAGAACATAGCGCAACGCCTTGCCAAGGCACAAAAAAAAGAGCACCGGTCCCCAGGAGATGCGCATCCATCCCGCCAGCAGACACAGTAAATCGCCTATTACAGGCATCCAGCTTAATAACAGCGTGGCAGCGCCATAGCGTTTTAGCCAGCCGACTGCCTTTTCCTGCCAGCGCGATTTTTCGCGCAGCGGAAAGAAACGCCCAAGAATAACGTTAGTCAGCCCTCCAAGGCTATTACCCATTGTTGCTATTACTACAAGCAGCCAAGGCTGACTCACGCCGGACAACAGCATCGCCACCAGCACCACTTCCGAATTGCCCGGTAACAGCGTGGCGCTGAGAAAACTGCTGGCGAATAATGAGGCAAGTGACAGCGCGTCACTCACAGTAAGCGTACATCCACCGCATCCATTCCGGCATCACGCGCGGCCTGGATCCCAAAATCGGCATCTTCAAACACGACGCACTTTGCCGCCGGGACGCCCATTAATTCTGCGCAAAGCAGGAAGGTGTCCGGTGCGGGCTTGTGACGTTTAACATGATCGGCGGCGACCACGGCAGAAAAATAGTGGCGCAGGCCAAGATGATTGAGCAAGGCTTCTGCAATCGCGCTTTCGCTGCCCGTCCCCACCGACATCGGGCGACGCCCGTGCCACTCTTTTACCACATCAATCAGCGGCAGAGGACGTACGGTATCTAAAAGCATGGCTTTTACCGCATCGGTTTTTTCGCGCGCGAGCAGGTGCGGGTCGAGATCGGCCTGATTCAGTTCAATCACGGCCTGCGCAATACGCCATGTGGGGGAGCCGTTGAGGGCGATCATCGCCTGAAGGTCGAAACGCATACCGTAGCGGCCCAGGACGTCGGTCCAGGCTTGACGATGCGTGGGTTCGGTATCCAGAAGGGTACCATCCATATCGAAGATCAAACCGTCATACTGTGCGTACATCGTGCTCTCGCTAACCGATTAACAAAGCATTACTTTATCGTAAATGGTGGTTTTTGTCGCTGACAGAGAGAGTGATTGCTGACGGAACGTCGAAGGAATAAACAAAGAAGGAGAAGATGGTGCATCCGGGAGGATTCGAACCTCCGACCGCTCGGTTCGTAGCCGAGTACTCTATCCAGCTGAGCTACGGATGCATCGGGAAATGCTTTTAGAAACAGTAATGGTGCATCCGGGAGGATTCGAACCTCCGACCGCTCGGTTCGTAGCCGAGTACTCTATCCAGCTGAGCTACGGATGCATCAGGGTACTGCTTTCAGAAATAGTAAATGGTGCATCCGGGAGGATTCGAACCTCCGACCGCTCGGTTCGTAGCCGAGTACTCTATCCAGCTGAGCTACGGATGCATCGGGATTTACTACTGTACTGCTCGATGTTCATATC